>JBAWHI010000271.1:0-4175 GCA_049593675.1 Nocardioides sp. | reverse complement strand
GCTCTCGGTCCCCGCGAGGTAGGAGCCCCAGGTGGCCGCCTCCGGACCCCCGTCGGCGATCCGGTTGAGCGTGAACGCGACGTCGTCGGCGGTGAGCGGCTCGCCGTCGGAGAAGGTCACGTCGTCTCGGATGTCGAAGGTCCAGGTCAGCCCGTCGTCGGACGTCTCCCACGACGTCGCGAGCCCGGGTTCGGGCGACATGTCGTCCATGGAGTAGCTGATCAGGTAGTCGTAGGTCAGCGCCCACATCTCGAACGACGTCGCCTTGATGCCCACGAACGGGTTGAAGGAGTCGACGTCGGTCAGCATCGCGACCGTCAGGGTCGTGTCCTCCTCCGCCGCCTGGGCCGGGACTGCGGCCAGTCCGGGCGTGAGCACGCCGAGCAGGAGGGCACCTGCCGCCAGCGTCCGAGTTCGTCGTTGCATCCGTGTGCGCATCAGCACTCCTCGTCGTGGCCACCGGGCCGGGCCGTAAGGGCGTTCTACTACACCGCGGGCCCCGCTGGGAGTGGTACGGCGATGAAATCGGGGAAATCCGCGGTATTGCAACAGTTTCGAAACAGAAATCGAGGCCTTGGTCGAATATCGAAACGAAATCGCTCGCAATCGGGCATCCCCGACCGGCGCCGAGCGAGTACCTTGAGCCCGTGACCGAGACCCCGCCGCAGGCGCACCAGGAGCCCTTCGAGCACCGCGAGCACGGCGTGATCCGGCCCGATCCCTACCAGTGGATGTCCGCCGGAGGCGACCGGCTGGTCGACCACCTGGCTGCCGAGCGGGCCTACTACGACGCGTCGTGCGCCCGGCTGGCCCCCCTGTCCTCGACGCTCCGCGACGAGATGGTCGCGCGGGTCCCGGAGTCGGAGACCTCCCCGAGCTGGCAGCGCGATCGCTTCACCTACGCCCTGCGCACCTCCGCCGGGCGCGAGTACGCCGACCTGGTGCGGTGGCCGACCAGCGGTCCGGCGTCGGACCCCGAGGTGGTCCTCGCGGTCGCCGACCTCGCCGAGGGCGCGGACTACCTCGAGCTCGGCGTCAGCCTGGTGAGCCCCGACGAGAGCCTGCTCGCGTGGTCGGTCGACCGCACCGGGGACGAGGTCTACGAGCTGCGGTTCCGCGACCTGCGCACCGGGGTCGACCGGGACGAGGTGGTGCCGCGCAGCTACTACAGCGGGGCCTGGAGCGCCGACTCCTCCTGGTACTTCTACACCGTCCACGACCCGGCCTACCGCCCGTTCCAGGTCTGGCGGCACCGGATCGGGACGCCGGTCGCCGACGACGTGCTGGTGCTCGAGGAGCCCGACGAGCGTTTCGAGCTCCAGGTCCGCGGCACCCGCAGCGGGGACCGGATCGTGGCCTGGAGCCAGAGCAACACGACCTCCGAGTGCTGGGTGGTCGACGCCCACGACGTGGCTCGCGGCCCCTGGTCGGTCGGCGGGCGCCGCCAGGGCGTGCGCTACCACGCTGAGCACCGACGGCTGCCGGGCGGCGGCGAGGACCTCCTCGTCGTCACCGACGACGGAGCGGTCGAGTCCCGTCTGATGACCGCACCGGTGCCCGCGGGGGGCCACCAGGCCGCCACGGCCTGGGTCGAGGCGCGGCCGGAGGATCCCGACGTGCGGCTGCTGCGCGCGGACGCCTTCGCCGACTGCGTGCTGCTCACCATCCGCACCCGGGGGAAGCGGACGCTGCAGCGGGTCCCCCACGACGACCTGGTCGGAGAGCAGGGGTTCGGACTGATGGAGTCCCCCCTGGCCGACGGTGACATCTCCCTGCTGCGCTCACCGCGCTACGACGCCGCCTCGGTCACCGTGCTCGAGGAGTCGTGGCTGCGCCCGGGCGTCGCCCGGGCGATGGACCTCGACGAGGGAGGGCTGCTGCGCACGGTCTGGGAGGAGGAGGCACCGGGACACGACCCCGAGGAGTACGTGAGCGAGCGTCGGACCTTCCCGTCCGCGGACGGCACCGAGGTCCCGGCGACGCTGATGCGGCACCGCGACACCGCGCTCGACGGCACTGCGCCCACCCTCGTCTACGGGTACGGCTCCTACGAGGCCGTCGACGACCCGACCTGGGACCCCGCGCTGCCCAGCCTGCTCGACCGCGGCGTCGTCTACGTCTACGCCCACCTCCGCGGCGGTGGCGAGCTCGGACGGCGCTGGTACCTCGACGGCAAGCTCGAGCACAAGCAGCACACCTTCGACGACCTCATCGCCGTCGCGGACGGACTGGCTCGCGACGGTCTCGTCGACCCCGCCCGGATCGCCACGCGCGGGCTGAGCGCCGGGGGCCTGCTGCAGGGAGCCGTGTTCAGCCAGCGACCCGACCGCTGGCGCGCGGTCGTGGCCGAGGTCCCCTTCGTCGACGTCGTCACCACGATGTTCGACGCCTCGATCCCGCTGACCGTCACCGAGTGGGACGAGTGGGGCGATCCCCACCGGAGGGCCGAGTTCGACTGGATGCTCGCCTACTCGCCGTACGAGAACCCGCCGGAGGCGGGCAGCAGGCCCGACCTGCTGGTCACCGGAGCGCTGCACGATCCGCGGGTGATGGTGCACGAGCCCGCGAAGTGGGTCGCCCGCCTGCGCGAGACCGACCCCGCCTGGGCGCCACGCTGCCTGTTCCGGGTGGAGACCGGAGCCGGCGCCCACACCGGGCCGTCGGGTCGCTTCGGGCACCTCGCCTACGAGGCCGAGGTGTTCGCGTGGGTCCTGGACCGGCTGGCGGTCACGTCGTGACGCCGCTGCACGAGGAGGTCATCGAGGTCGCCCGGACGCTGATCCGCTTCGACACGAGCAACGCTCCCGAGGCCGCGCTGGGGCGGCCGCCCGGCAACGAGACCGAGCCGGCGACGTACCTGCGCGACCTCCTGGTCGACGCCGGCGTCGACTGCGAGCTGATCGCCCGCGAGCCACACCGGGCCAACCTGGTGGCCCGGATCCCGGGCACCGACGCCGAGCACCCCTCGCTGGCCTTCGTCGGGCACCTCGACGTGGTGCCGGCCGACCCGCGCGACTGGACGCATCCGCCGTTCGCCGCCGTCGTCGACGAAGGCGGCTGGCTGTGGGGCCGCGGCGCGATCGACATGAAGAACGAGGTCGCCGCCCGGGCGGTCGCCATGGCCGAGCTGGCCCGCTCGGGCTTCCGTCCGCGCGGCGACCTGTGGCTGATCGCGGTCGCCGACGAGGAGGACGGGATGGCCGACGTCGGGATGCGCTGGCTGCTCGAGTCACGCTCCGACATCCGCCCCGACCTGGCCATCAACGAGGGCGGCGGCGAGCGTCTCCCGCTGGCCGACGGTCGGGTGGTGCAGACCGTGAGCATCGGCGAGAAGGGCACCTACCCGGTGCGGATCGTCGCGGTCGGCGAGGCCGGGCACGCCTCCACCCCCGACGTCGGCGCCAACGCCGTCCCGATGCTCGGCGAACTGCTGCGCCGGGTGGGCGCCGGGATGCCGACCCCTGTGGCCTCGCCGCACGTCGATGCGATGCTCGAGGTGCTGCTCGGCTCCTTCACCGACCGCGCGAGCGCACTGCACGAGGCCGCCGGGCTGCACCCCGTGCTCGCGCACACCATCCCGGCGCTGGGTGGTACGACGATGGCGCCGACGCTGCTCGACGGCTCCTCCAAGCGCAACGTGATGCCGGCGCGCGCGTCAGTCGAGCTGGACTGCCGGCTCCTGCCGGGCACCAGCGCGGCCGACGTCGAGCGCGCGGTGCGGACCCGCCTCGGGTCGGACCTCGCCTATGAGCTCGAGTGGCCCGAGCACCTGGTCGCCGGCAGCGCCTCGTCGCCGGAGAGTGCGCTGATGGACGCCATCTCGCGGGTCCTCGTCGCCTCCGGGGACGACGCGGAGCTGCTGCCGATGCTGTGCACCGGCTTCACCGACTCGGTCTACCTGCGTGCGGCCGGGACCCCCACGGCGTACGGCTTCAGTCCGTTCCGCTCCACCTCTGCGGAGGTGATCACGGCCGGCTTCCACAACGCCGACGAGCGGGTCCACATCGACGACCTGCTGCTGTCGGTGGAGTTCCACCTGGCCCTGGCCCGCGACCTGCTGACCTGACCGAGGTCCGTGTCAGAGCGGCCGCCGCCAGGTGGCCACGCCCTCGTCGAGGTGCAGCTCGCCGTCGGCCTGCTCGGCGGCCTCCGGGTCGTGGGTGGCCAGGACGACC
>JBAWHI010000270.1:0-5307 GCA_049593675.1 Nocardioides sp. | reverse complement strand
GGCGAGCACGCCGCAGAGGCCGACCGCGCCGTCGCCGACGACGACCACGGTGTCGCCCGCCTTGACCCCGGCCGAGATCGCCGCGTGCCACCCGGTGGACATCACGTCGGTCAGCGCGAGCAGCGAGGGCACCAGCGCCTCGTCCGGCTCTCCGTCGGTCTTGACCAGACTGCCGTCGGCCTGGCCGACGAGGGCGTACTCGGCCTGACCGCTGCGGGTCATGCCGAAGTTCACGCAGGCGTTGTGGGCGCCGTTCTCGCAGTGGGCGCAGGTGTTGTCGCAGTGGTCGAACGGCACGAGCACGAAGTCGCCGGCCTGCACCGACCGAACCTCGGAGCCGACCTCCTGGACGACGCCGATGCACTCGTGGCCGATGGTCTGGCCGGGGTCGATGTCCTGCTCACCGCGGTAGGGCCAGAGGTCCGACCCGCAGATACAGCCGGCGGTCACCTTGACGATGGCGTCGGTGGGGTTCTCGAGGGTGGGGTCCGCGACCTCGGAGAGGCGGATGTCGCGGGGGGCATGGATGGTGGTGGCGCGCACCCGTGCATCCTTGCACCCCCTTCCCCGCGAGCCTCTCGCGCGACGCACCGAGCCCCGGGAGTGGGAGACGACACGTCTCATCCGGACCCGGGAGTTGCAGGGGTATCTCACATGTGAGTTACCGTGGCGGCATGAGTGAGGACTACAAGGGCCGTATCGGCAACCTGATCCGCGACGCCCGCAAGCACCGCGGCCTGACGCAGGCGCAGCTCGCCGACCTGCTGGCGACCAGCCAGAGCGCGATCAACCGCATCGAGAAGGGGCACCAGAACCTGTCCCTGGAGATGCTGGCCAGGATCGGCGCCGCGCTCGACTCCGAGATCGTCGCGGTCGGTGCCGGGCCCACGCACCTGCGGATCACCGGCCCGACGACCCTGTCCGGCGAGATCGAGGTCAAGACGTCCAAGAACGCCGGCGTCGCGCTGCTGTGCGCCACACTGCTGAACCGCGGCCGGACCACGCTGCGCAAGGTCGCGCGGATCGAGGAGGTCAACCGGCTGATCGAGGTGCTGACCAGCCTGGGCGTGCAGTGCCGCTGGCTCAACGACGACAACGACCTCGAGATCGTCCCCCCGAAGGAGCTCGACCTCGACCACGTCGACGCCGAGGCGGCCCGTCGGACCCGGTCGATCATCATGTTCCTGGGCCCGCTGATGCACCGCACCGACGTCTTCGAGCTGCCCTACGCCGGGGGCTGCGACCTCGGCACCCGCACCGTCGAGCCCCACATGGCCGCCCTGCGGCCCTTCGGGCTCGAGGTCAAGGCGACCGATGGGAGCTATCACGCCTCCGTCAACCGGGCGATCGAGCCGCGCCGGCCGATCGTGCTCACCGAGCGCGGCGACACCGTCACCGAGAACGCCCTGATGGCGGCCGCACTGCATCCCGGCACGACGGTGATCCGCAACGCGTCCTCGAACTACATGGTCCAGGACCTCTGCTTCTACCTCGAGCGGCTCGGCGTCACCGTCGAGGGCATCGGCAGCACCACGCTGACCGTCACCGGCCGCGCGGAGATCGACGTGGACGTCGACTACGCCCCGAGCGAGGACCCCATCGAGGCGATGTCGCTGCTCGCCGCCGCGATCGTCACCCAGTCCTCGATCACGATCCGCCGGGTCCCGATCGAGTTCCTCGAGATCGAGCTCGCGCTGCTGGAGGAGATGGGCCTGCAGTACGACCTCTCCGAGGAGTACGTCGCGCTCAACGGGCACACCCGCCTGGTCGACGTCACGACCAAGCCGTCGACGCTGCACGCACCCCTCGACAAGATCCACCCGATGCCGTTCCCGGGCCTGAACATCGACAACCTGCCGTTCTTCGCGGTCATCGCCGCCGTCGCCGAGGGGCAGACCCTCCTGCACGACTGGGTCTACGAGAACCGGGCCATCTACCTGACCGACCTCAACAAGCTGGGTGCGAAGGTCAAGCTGCTCGACCCGCACCGGGTGATGATCGAGGGGCCGACCAGCTTCACCGGCACCGAGCTCGTCTGCCCGCCGGCGCTGCGCCCGGCCGTCGTCATCCTGCTCGCGATGCTGGCCTCGAAGGGCACCTCGGTGCTCCGCTCCACCTACGTCATCCACCGCGGCTACGAGGACCTGGCCGAGCGGCTCAACCTGCTCGGCGCCTCGATCGAGACGTTCCGCGACATCTGAGCGCGCCTCGCCCGAGCACGCGAGGGCGAGTAGCCCCGTCGACAGCCTCAGACCGGGGTCACTCGAACAGGGTCTCCACCCAGGCGCGCGGCGGGGCCTTGCCGGCCGGCGGCGCGACCATGTCGGCGGTGATCCGCGGCATCGGAGCGGTGTGCTGGCCGGCGTGCCGGTGCCAGTCGCTCTCGGACTCGATCAGGGCGCCGAGGTCGGCGCGGGCGAGGAAGACACCGTGGCCGTCCGGGCACACGCTGAACTCGCCGTCTCCCAGCGAGGCGCTCAGCGCCCGCGTGAGCATCTCGGCACCGCAACGAGGACAGGTCAAGCTCTCCATACGACGACGCTACCGTCCCGGCGGTCAGGTGGGGAGGTGCCCCGCGGCATCTCGGGACCGCAATACTGCTCCCGTGGCCACTCCGCAGACCGGATTCGCGTACCTCGACGAGCCAGGACCGGTGCTCGCCTTCGCCCACCGGGGCGGTGCCTACCACCCCGAGATCGAGGGCCTGGAGAACACCTTGGCGGCGTTCCGGCACGCCTGCGAGCTCGGCTACCGCTACCTCGAGACCGATGTCCACGTGACCCGCGACGGCGGTCTGCTCGCGTTCCACGACTCCGTGCTCGACCGCGTCACCGACGGCGAGGGCGAGGTCGCCTCCCTCACCCTTGCGGAGATCCGCACGGCACGGGTCGGCGGTCGTGAGGCCGTCCCGACGCTGGACGAGCTCTTCGACGCGTTCCCGGACGCCCGGTTCAACATCGACCTCAAGTCGGAGGGCGCCGTGCCGGCGCTGGTCGACTTCATCGCCGCCCGGGAGGCGTGGGACCGGGTCCTGGTCGGGTCGTTCTCCCACCGGCGGATGGCACGCTTCCGAGCGCTCACGGACGGCCGGGTGCCGACCTGTGCGACACCGGCCGAGATCATCGCGTTCCGTCTGCTGCCCAGCGCCCGCCTCGCGCGGTCGCTGACCCGGCGCCGGTTCTCGGCGTTCCAGGTGCCGCACCGGCGCGGGCGCGTCCGCGTCGTCACCCCTGGCTTCGTGCGCCGTGCGCACGCTGCCGGGCTGCACGTGCACGTGTGGACGATCGACGATGCCGACGAGATGCACGAGCTGCTCGATCGGGGCGTCGACGGGATCTTCACCGACCGGACCGACATACTCAGAGGTGTGCTGATGGCGCGCGGCCAGTGGGAGCTCCAGCGATGACCGGGACCCGGGAGCGGTCCCCGGAGCGCGTGCGCGAGCAGAAGGCCTGGTACTGGTACGACTGGGCCAACAGCGCCTACGTCACGACCATCGCGACCGTCATGTTCGCGCCCTATCTCATCTCGATCGCCGAGGAGGCCGCGGTCGACGACCGGGTCGACCTGCTCGGGCTCTCCCTGGCTCCCGGGTCCCTGCCTGCCTACATCGTCACGTTCTCGACGATCCTGTCGGCGCTGGTGCTACCGCCGCTGGGCGCGGCCATCGACCGCACCGCCAACAAGCGGCGGATGCTGGGGATCTTCGCCTGGACCGGCTCCGCGTTCGCGGCGCTGCTGTTCTTCTGCACCGGGGACAACTGGCAGATCGGGGCGGTCGCCGTGATCGGCGCCAACCTGAGCCTGGGCGCGTCGATGGTGGTCAACGACTCGATCCTGCCGCTGATCGCCGACGAGGACGAGCGCGACCGGGTCTCGTCTCGGGGCTGGGCCTTCGGGTACCTCGGCGGCGGCCTGCTGCTGGTGCTCAACCTGGTGGTGTTCCTCTTCCACGACAGCTTCGGCCTCAGCGAGGGCATGGCCGTGCGCCTGAGCATGCTCTCCGCCGCGATCTGGTGGGCCGGCTTCACCCTCATCCCGTTCTTCGGGCTGCGCGACCATGCGCCGACCCACGTGGTCCCGGAGTCGGGCGGCCTGATCGCACAGAGCTTCGGGCAGCTGGCCGCGACGCTCAAGGACCTGCGCAACTACCCGGTCGCGGTCACCTTCCTGGTGGCCTACCTCTTCTTCAACGACGGCATCCAGACCGTGATCGCGACGTCGTCGACCTATGGCAGCGAGCAGCTCGGGTTCGGGCAGAGCGTGCTGATCGGGACCATCCTGCTGGTCCAGTTCGTCGCCTTCGGCGGTGCCCTGCTCTTCGGCCGCGCCGCGGGCCGGTATGGCGCCAAGCGGGTGATCCTCGCCGGCCTGGTGGTCTGGATGCTGATCGTCACGGTGGCCCTGGTCATGCCCGCCGAGCAGGTGGTGCCCTTCCTGCTGCTCGGCGTCGCGATCGGGATCGTCCTCGGCGGCACCCAGGCGCTGGCCCGGTCCTACTTCTCGCTGCTCATCCCCCGCGGCAAGGAGGCCGAGTACTTCAGCTTCTACCACGCGATGGACCGCGGCACGTCCTGGTTCGGCACCCTGGTCTTCGGCGTGGTCTACCAGGTCACCGGCTCCTACCGACCGGCTGTCTTCGCGTTGATCGTCTTCTTCGTCATCGGTGGCCTGGTCCTGCTCAAGGTCGACACCCGTCGCGGGATCGAGCAGGCGGGCAACGCCCAGCCCGCGATCGTGTGAGGCCGGACCCGATCCCTGAGAAGAGCCTGTGAAGACGCGCACGATCCGCGATTCCCGGAATCTTCGCCTTCCCCGTACCGTTGAAGCGATTGAGACGGTCCTCGACTGGGTAGTACCCGGGCGAGAAGCTGGCATCACCAACGCCGGCAGCGCACGTCTCGGACACACGCACGCGGGGGAACACAGAATTCGGGAGGTGGCTCATGGCAGAGCGGACGTTACGTGGGGCTCGACTGGGCGGCCAGAGCTTCGAGGACGAGCGCGGCATCGAGTTCGCCGCTCGTCAGCAGGTCGGCTACCGCTGTTCGCAGGGGCACGAGTTCGAGATCACGATGTCGGTCGAGGCCGACGTCCCGGCGATCTGGGAGTGCCCGCGCTGCGGCGCCGAGGGACTCAGCACCGCTGGCATCGAGCCCGAGGTGAAGGCCGAGAAGCCGGCCCGAACCCACTGGGACATGCTGTTGGAGCGTCGCTCGGAGAAGGAGCTGGAGGACATCCTCAAGGAGCGTCTGCAGCTGCTCCGTGACGGTGAGATCGGGCCCGCGCACCTGCACCGTGCCAACC
>JBAWHI010000269.1:0-2256 GCA_049593675.1 Nocardioides sp. | reverse complement strand
AGGCCCACGTAGACGGTGCCGTCCGGCTGGGGGAGCACCATGACGAACCGGTTGGTCTCGCCCGGCACCGGGCAGAAGACCGACACCGTGAGGCCGGGCAGCGTGTCCTGGCGCAGCACCAGGTGCGTGCCACGACTGGGGCGCAGCGTGATGCCCTCGACGAGGGTGTCCGCCCAGACCCCGGTCGCGTTGACCACCGCGCGCGCCGTCACCGAGCGAGTCGCGCCGGTGAGCTCGTCGCGGAGCTCGACCGACGTGCCGGTGGCCGACAGCACCCGGGCGCGGGTGCGGACGTGGGCGCCGTACGCCGCGGCCGTGCGGGCGACGTTGATGACCAGGCGCGCGTCGTCCTCCAGCTGGCCGTCCCACGTCAGGAGACCGCCGCGCAGTCCGGCCGGCCGCAGGGCCGGGGCGAGCTGGAGGGCCTCGGTGGCCGAGAGGCGCCGCGGGCGGGGCAGCGTGTCCGCGGAGGTTCCGGCGCTGCGGCGCAGCACGTCGCCGGCCAGCAGCCCACCGCCGGTGGCGGCGGCCTGCGACCGGCTGGTGACCGAGCCGAGGGGGACGAGCATCGCCATCGGGTGGGCGAGGTGCGGTGCCGTCCGCTCCATGATGATGCCGCGCTCGACCGCGCTCTCGTGGGCGACGCCGATCTGTCCCTTGGCGAGGTAGCGCAGACCGCCGTGCACCATCTTCGAGGACCAGCGGGAGGTGCCGAAGGCCAGGTCGTGGGCGTCGACGGCCAGCACCGACAGGCCCCGGGTGACGGCGTCGAGGGCGACGCCGGTGCCGGTGATCCCCAGCCCGATGACCACGAGGTCGACGTCGGTCGGCGCCCCGTCCAGGCCGGGGGTGATCCGGGGGGCGGTCACGGCTGCAGGCTCCGGGTCAGCGCGAGCGCGAGCTCGGCCTCCAGGTCCTCGACCGAGACCTCGTCGTCCACCATCGTCTGCGCGGAGAGTGCGAACCCGTGAGCCGCGAGGAGCATCGCCCGGGCCATGGCGACCGGGTTGCCCCGGCGGACGGTGCCCTCGGCCTGGGCCTCGCGGATCGCCCGGACGGTCAGCTCGAGGATCCCGTCCTGCGAGCGGCCGCGCCGCGAGAGCAGGTAGGGCAGCAGCAGCTCGGGGTCGAGGTCGACGATGCGGAGGAACAGCTCGTTGTCGCGCAGCCGCCGGACGGTGGTGACGATGTCGCCGACAAGCCGGTCGATCGTGGGCGCGTCGGCGTCCTCCTCGGCGAGGCTCTCGGCGACCACGGCACCCCACTCGCGGGTCATCAGGTCGGCGAGCAGCTGCGGCATGTCGGACCAGGTCCGGTAGATTGTCATCCGGGAGACCCCGGCGCGCCGGGCGACCTCGGTGAGCGTCGTGCGCCGCCACCCGACATCGAGGATGCAGGCGCGGGCCACGTCGAGGTAGCCGTCCCGCGGATCGCTGTTGTGACGAAGTGACGTCATGTGTCACAGTGTAACGCATGACGGTCGAGCGGATGAATGCCGAGATGCACCCGACGCGATGGGGCGACCCCGCCCGCGCCCGAGCCCTGCCGGAGGAGGCGCGCGGCGTGGTCGAGCTGGTCTTCGGGGTCGACGACCGGCCGGCGATCGACGCGGCGCCGCTCCCGGCGTCGGGGCTCGATGCGGCCGTGCTCGCCGAGCTCGCGGACGCCGTGGGCGCGGGCAACGTCCGCACCGACGACGAGACCCGCCGGCTGCGCACCCGCGGCAAGTCGACCCCCGACCTGATCCGGGTCCGCACCGGCGACCTCAGCGACGCGCCCGACGCCGTCGTCCGGCCCGGCAGCCACGACGAGGTCGCCGCGGTGCTCGCGATCGCGGTCGAGCACCACCTCGCCGTCGTCCCGTTCGGTGGCGGCACCTCGGTCACCGGGGGGCTCGTCGCCGCTCGTGCGGGGTACGCCGGCGTGCTCAGCCTCGACCTGGTGCGGATGAAGCGGCTGGTCGCGGTGGACCACCAGTCGATGACCGCCGTCCTCGAGCCCGGCCTGCGCGGGCCCGAGGCCGAGGCCCTGCTCGCCACCGAGGGACTGACCCTCGGTCACTACCCGCAGTCCTTCGAGTACGCCTCGATCGGGGGCTTCGCCGCCACCCGGTCCAGCGGGCAGTCCAGCGCGGGCTACGGGCGCTTCGACGCCCTGGTCGTCGGCCTCACCCTCGCCACTCCGCGGGGCCGGGTCGACCTCGGGAGCGCGCCGGCCAACGCCGCAGGGCCCGACCTGCGCCAGCTGTTCCTCGGC
>JBAWHI010000268.1:0-6606 GCA_049593675.1 Nocardioides sp. | reverse complement strand
TCCCCGTGCAGGCCAGCGCGCCACAGCGCCTCGTCGGCGTAGATGTTGCCGACCCCGGAGATCAGGCCCTGGTCGAGCAGCAGCCGCTTCACCCCCGACGACCGCTGGCGCACGCGCGCCACGAAGCGGGCGTCGTCGAACTTCGGGTCGAGGGGGTCGCGAGCGATGTGTGCGATCTCGGCGGGCAGCTCGGCTCCCCCGGCGCTCACCGAGAGGCCCCCGAACATCCGCTGGTCGACGAAGTGGAGGTTGCGCCCCTCGGCGGCGCCCTCGAGGACGAGGCGCACGCGCAGGTGCCGTTCGGGAGCCGCGTCGCGGGGTTGCACCAGCATCTGGCCGCTCATGCCGAGGTGGCCCAGGAGCGCGTCGCCGTTGTCGAGCGGCAGCCAGAGGTACTTGCCCCGCCGCCGGGCGTCCTCGATGCGCCGCCCCACCAGGGCAGCGGCGAACCCCTCGGGGCCGAGCGGGTCGCGGCGCACCGAGCGCGGGTGCAGCACGTCGACGCGGGCGACGGTGGCACCCACGACATGGCGCTCCAGGCCGGCGCGGACCACCTCGACCTCGGGCAGCTCCGGCATCGGGGAGCTAGCTCTTGGGCGCGGCGGAGTGTGCGGCGGTGTCCACCGCGGCGGTGATGGCCGGGACCACGGCCGGGTCCTCCACACCGAGGTCGGCGGCGATCTCGCCGTAGGCCGTCTCAGCGGCGGCCTGCTCGGCCTCCTTCTTCGACTTGCCGACGCCGTTGCCGTAGAGGCGGTCGCCGACTCGCACCTGGGCGGTGAAGGTCTTCATGTGATCGGGGCCGTCGTCCTCGATGACGTACTCGGGGACGCCGAGCCCGTGCTCGGCGGACAGCTCCTGCAGGGAGGTCTTCCAGTCGAGGCCCGCACCCAGCGCGGAGGCCGCCTCGATGAGCGGGTCGAAGAGCAGGTGCACGACCACGGCGGAGGTCTCGAAGCCGCCGCTGAGGTGCACCGCACCGATCACGGCCTCGACCGTGTCGGAGAGGATCGAGGCCTTGGTGCGCCCGCCGGTGGACTCCTCGCCGCGACCGAGCTTGACGTGGTCGCCGACGCCGATGCCGCGCCCGACCCCGGCCAGGGCCCGGGCGTTGACGACCGCCGCCCGCAGCTTGGCCAGCCGTCCCTCGGAGAGGTCGGGATGGGTGCGGTACAGCGTCTCGGTGACCACGACCCCGAGCACCGAGTCACCGAGGAACTCGAGCCGCTCGTTCGTCGGCAGCCCGCCGTTCTCGTAGGCGTACGACCGGTGGGTCAGGGCGCGCTCGAGCAGCTCGGGGTCCAGTGTCGGATCCCCGAGCGCAGCTCGCAGCTCGCCGTAGTTGGTCAGTGGACCGGGCCGGTCAGAGGACCTGACGACGGTCGGCGCGCGCGCCGTACTGGCCGCACTCGCCGCACGCACGGTGCGGCAGGTGCTTGGCAGCGCAGGCGGGGTTCGTGCAGGTCACCAGCTGGGGGGCGACGGCCTTCCAGGCCGAGCGCCGGTGCCGGGTGTTGCTGCGCGACATCTTCCGCTTCGGGACAGCCACTGTTCTCTCCTCTACCAGGACCGGAGCAACCGGTTCGTGAAGTTCTGGGTCAGTCTTCGTTGTGCTTGTCGGGGTGCTTGTCGGGGTGCTCGTCGTGCTTCAGGGCGATCAGCCCTGCCCAACGTGGGTCGATCACCGCGTCGTGCGCGTGGTCGGGGTCGTCCGCGAGCCGGGCACCACATTCGGTGCACAGTCCCGGACAGTCGTCCTCACACAGCGGCTGGAACGGCAGCGCGAGCACCACCGCATCCCGCAGCAGGGGCTCGAGGTCGACCAGGTCGTCCTCGAGCTTGCTGACCTCGTCGTCCTCGTCGTGGGAGGTCTGGTGCTCGACGTACACGAACAGCTCCTGGAACCGCACCTCGATCTCGTCGGAGATCGGCTCCAGGCACCGTGCGCACTCGCCCTCGAGCCCGACGGTTGCCGTGCCCGTGACCAGAACCCCCTCCATGACCGCTTCCAGCCGCAGGTCGATCTCGACCGGCGAGCCTTCCGGGACACGGAGGACTTCGATGCCCAGATCTGCCGGTGCCGTAGCCTTCCGCGTCACCTGATGCTGGGACCCCGGGCGTCGGCCGAGCTCGCGAGTGTCGAGCACGAGCGGCGCTCTCGGGTCCAGGCTGCTCAGGTTTCTACTTCCAGATTCAGGCACAAACAGATCGTCGTGAATCGTACCGGTCGGTCGCCGGAGCGACCAAACCCGTCACGCTCGCCGCTCGGCCAGCCGGGCCACCAGCCGGGGATGCACCGCCGCAGGCACCAGCCCGGAGACGTCGCCCCCGAAGCGGGCGACCTCCTTGACCAGGCTCGAGGACACGTAGCCCAGCGAGGCGTTGGTGGGCACGAAGACGGTCTCGACACCGGTGAGGTGCGCGTTCATCTGGGCCATCGGCAGCTCGTACTCGTAGTCGTTGCCGCCGCGCAGCCCCTTGACGATGGCCTGGGCACCGATCTCGCGGCAGAAGTCGACGATCAGCCCGTCGAAGCCGCACACGGTGACGTTCGGCAGGTCCGCACAGACCTCGCGCAGCATCTCCAGCCGCTCGTCGGGCTCGAAGAGCCGCGACTTCGACGCGTTGGTGCCGGTCGCGACCACCAGCTCGTCGAAGATCGCCGCGGCGCGCTGCACGATGTCGAGATGACCGTTCGTCACCGGGTCGAAGGATCCGGGGCACACGGCTCGGGTCATGGGGTGGAGGCTAGCGCGTACCAGACGGTGGTCTCGCCGTACCGCTTCTCGCGCGTCCTGGAGAAGCCGTCCGGCCACTGCGGCTCGGGACTGCGCGAGGAGCGCTCGACGACGACCAGCGCCCCGGGGACCAACCAGCCGCCCTCGACCAGGGCGAGGAGGTCGGCGGCGACCGCGTCGTCCTCGAGGGGGTAGGGCGGGTCGAGGAACACCACGTCGTACGGCGCGCTCGGGCTGCGCCGCAGCGTGGTCGCGACCGCGGCGGCCACCACGTCGGCCCGCGGGAAGCCGATCGTGCGGGCGTTGGTGGCGATGAGCGCGGCGGTACGGCGGTCCGACTCGACGAGCGTGACGACTCCCGCGCCGCGGGACCAGGCCTCCAGCCCGACCGCGCCGGACCCGGCGTACAGGTCGAGGAAGCGCAGCCCGTGCAGCGACCCGCACCACGACTCGATCGCGGAGAACAACGCCTCGCGGACCCGGTCACTGGTCGGACGCGTCGCAGCGCCGCGCGGGGTGGCCAGTCGGCGGCCACCGGCCGCTCCCCCGATGATGCGGGTCACGACTTGTCCATGAAGTCCGCCTGGACCGACTCCTCGAGCCGGGCGACCGCGGCCGCCAGGTCGGGGGCGTGCCGCAGCGCGTCGTCGGTGTCGAGGAGCGCGTTGGCGGCCTCCCTCGCCTGCACGATCGTCTTCTCGTCGCGGAGCACCCGAAGATTCTGCAGCCCGGAGTGGTAGCCCGACTGCGATTTCCCGAGAACGTCGCCCTCGCGGCGCTGCTCGAGGTCGACCCGGCTGAGCTCGAAGCCATCGGTGGTGGCGCTGACCGCGTCCAGCCGATCGCGCGCCGGGGAGCCCGGCTCGGACCGGGACACGAGCAGGCAGATCCCCGGGTGGCCGCCTCGACCGACCCGGCCACGCAACTGGTGGAGCTGGGAGACGCCGAACCGCTCGGCGTCGAGCAGCACCATCGCCGTGGCGTTGGCGACGTCGACGCCGACCTCGATCACGGTGGTCGAGACCAGCACGTCGATCTCGCCCGCCGCGAACGCCCGCATCACGCGGTCCTTCTCGTCGGGAGGGAGCCGGCCGTGCAGCTTCTCGACCCGGAGACCGGCGAGCGGGCCCTCGGCCAGCTGGGCGACGACCTCCTCGACCGCGCAGAGACCGTCTGCGGGCCGGTCCTCGGCGAGCACGTCGCCATCCTCGTCGAGGTCCAGCTGGTCGGTCTCGCCCTGCTCCTGCTCGTCCCCGGTGATCCGCGGGCAGACGACGTAGGCCTGGTGCCCCTTGCCAACCTCCTCGCGGACCCGCTCCCACACCCGTCCGAGCCAGGTCGGGTGGTCGGCCAGCGGGACGACGTTGGTCTGGATCGGCGCGCGGCCGGCCGGGAGCTCGGTGAGCGTCGAGATCTCCAGGTCGCCGAAGACCGTCATCGCGACGGTGCGCGGGATCGGGGTCGCGGTCATGACGAGCACGTGCGGGGGCGTCCCCGCCTTGTCGGTGAGGGCGGCGCGCTGCTCGACGCCGAACCGGTGCTGCTCGTCCACGACGACGAGCCCGAGGTCGGCGAAGAGCACCTTGTCCTCGAGCAGGGCGTGGGTGCCGATGACGATCCCCGCCTCCCCCGTCGCCAGCCGCGACATCGGCGCGGTGCGCTGGGCCTTCGTCATCGAGCCGGTGAGCAGCTCGACGTTGGTGGCGTCGCTCGCGCCGCCGAGCATCCCACCCGCGGCCAGGTCGCCGAGCAGGGCCGAGATCGAGCGGTGGTGCTGCTGGGCGAGCACCTCGGTCGGTGCCAGGAGCGCCGCCTGGCCGCCGGAGTCGACCACGCGCAGCATCGCTCGCAGCGCCACGAGGGTCTTGCCGGAGCCGACCTCGCCCTGCAGCAGCCGGTTCATCGGGTGTGGCTGCGCCAGGTCGTGCTCGATCTCGGCCCCGACCTCGTGCTGGCCGGCGGTGAGCTCGAACGGCAGGCGCGCGTCGAACGCGGCGAGCAGGTCGCCCGCGCCACCGGTGCGGCTCTGGGCGCCGAGGGCGCGCACCGCACGCCGACGCCGGGCCAGCACGAGCTGGGCGACCAGGGCCTCCTCGAAGCGGAACCGCCGCTGCGCCATCGTGATCTGGCCGTAGTCACGGGGATTGTGGATGCGCTCGAGCGCGGTGCGCACGTCGAGCAGGTCGTAGTGCTCGCGCACCCCCTCCGGCAGTACGTCGGGCACGTCGTCGACCACGGTCAGGGCGAACGCGACGGCTCGCTGCAGGTCCCAGGAGTCGACGTTCTTGGTGAGGGGATAGATCGGGTAGAACTCGCCGATCGCGTCCAGCGAGAGCTGGGCGGCGTCCTCGTCCGGGGTGCCGAAGAGCACCACCTGCGGGTGGGTCAGCTGCCACTCGTCGCGGAACCTGCTGACCTTGCCGACGAAGATGCCCCGGCGCCCGACCGGCATCCGCTTCTCCTGCTGCCACTGCCCCATGTGCTTGTTCTTGGCGAACAGGGAGATCCGCAGCGAGGGGCCGTCGGTCCGGACCCGGACGTCGACGCGGTAGGCCTGCCGACCGGTGCGCCGGTCCTGGTAGGCGTTGAGCCTGCTCTCGGCGATCTGGCCGACGACGGTGAGCAGGTCACCCACCTGGAGCTCGTCGACGCGGGTCAGCTCGCCGGTCTTGACGTAGCGCCGCGGGAAGTGATGGAGCAGGTCGCCGACCGAGCGCAGGCCGAGCCTGTCCTCGATCGCCTCGCGCTTCTTCTTGTGGTCACCGAGCACGGCGACCACCGGCGAGTCGAGATCGATCACCGGCTCCCTCTCATTCGACCGACATCAGCAGCGGGTAGCGCTCCTGACCACCGTCGTACACCACGACGTCGACAGCGGGGTGGTGCTCCTCGACGTAGCCCGCGCACCGGGCGGCCAGCGCCCCCGCGGCGTCCTCGGCCCCGGAGACGATCGTGACCAGCTCGCCGCCACCGCCCAGCAGCCGGTCGAGCACGTCCACGGCGACGGCGTGGGCGTCGTCACCGACGACCACGAAGTCACCCGAGACCACGCCGAGCGCGTCGCCCGGTTCGCACGGCCCGGCCATCGTCATCGCCTGGCGCGCAGCGAAGGTGACCGCTCCCTGCCGGGCGTGGCGGGCGGTCGCCGTCATCTCGAGCACGTCCTGGTCGAAGGCCCGTCCGGGCTCGTGCACCGCGACCGCGGCGAGGCCGGTGACCTGGGCATGGGTCGGGATCACGGCGACGCGGACCTCGCCGTCGGAGTCGGCCTCGGCGGTCCGGGCCGCGATCTGGGCGACGCGGACCGAGTCGGGATCGTTGGGCAGCACGACGACCTCGGCGGCGCCGCACCTCGTGATCGCCTCGAGCAGCTGTCCGGTCGAGGGGCGGTGCCCGGGGCCGCCGGGGACGACGACCGCCCCGGCCTCCTCGAAGAGCGCCGTCAGTCCCGGGCCGGCGGCCACCGCCACGACCTTGCGCCCGGACCGGGACGTCGTGCGCTGCCGTGCCTCGGCAACCTGCTCGGCGAAGTGGGTGACTCGGACCCGGTAGGGGCGGCCCGCGGCGATGCCCGCCTCGATGGCGGCGCCCACGTCGTCGACATGCACGTGGACGTTCCACAGCCCCTCGCCCCCGACGACCACCAGCGAGTCGCCGAGGGGCGCCAACGCGTCGCGGAGAGCCGGGACGGCGCCGTCCTCGGCCTCGAGGAGGTACATCACCTCGTAGGAGGGGCCGTCCGGACTCAGGTCGCCGGCCGGCTCCGGCTGCGGGATGGGGATCTGGTGGCGCCCGATCGGCACGGTCACCGGCATCGGGCGCCGACCGGTCAGCGCCGTCTCGGCCGCGTCCAGGATGACGCTCACGC
>JBAWHI010000267.1:0-7078 GCA_049593675.1 Nocardioides sp. | reverse complement strand
CGCTCGACCTCCTCGTTGATCGAGGAGTCCTTCTCGATGTAGGTGTCGGTCTGGGGGACGTAGGCCTCGGGCTGGTAGTAGTCGTAGTAGGAGACGAAGTACTCGATCGCGTTGTCCGGGAAGAGCTGGCGCAGCTCGTTGGCGAACTGGGCGGCCAGGGTCTTGTTGGGCTGCAGCACCAGCATCGGCCGCTGGACCTGCTCGGCCACCCAGGCCACGGTCGCGGTCTTGCCGGTGCCGGTCGCGCCGAGCAGGACGACGTCCTTGACCCCGCCGTTGATCCGCTGGGTGATCTCGGAGATCGCCGCCGGCTGGTCGCCGGAGGGCTCGTAGTCGGAGACCACCTGGAACGGCGCCACCCGGCGCTCGAGATCGGTGACTGGTCGCATGTGTTCGAGCCTAGACGGCGGCGCCGACAGTCCCCACGACCTCGGTAGATTGACCCCGTGAGCAGCCCAGGCACCCTGACCGAACGGCTGCTGCGCATGGTGCGCCGCACCCTCCTGACGGTGGTGGGCATCCAGTTCGCGCTCGCGATCGGGATGTCGCTCGTCGACTCCTACCGCCGGCGGAACAAGAAGCCCAAGCCGTTCCCCGTCACGGCGCCCCGAGAGGTCGAGGTCGGTTCGGGCACCCTGACGACCTACACCTACGGCCGCGACCTGTACGACGCGATGCTGGACGCCATCGAGCGTGCCCAGCGCCAGATCCTGTTCGAGACCTACATCTGGAAGGGCGACGAGGTCGGTGAGCGGTTCAAGGCCGCGCTCGTCGCCGCCGCGGACCGCGGCGTGGAGGTCTACTGCATCTACGACGGCTTCGCGAACCTCGTGGTGTCGCCACGGTTCAAGCGGTTCCCGTCGACGATGAAGGTCCTGCGCTACCCCGTCTACCCGGCCGGCTGGAGGTTCTTCGACCTCTCCCGCTACGGCCGGGACCACCGCAAGATCCTGGTCGTCGACGACGCCGTCGGGTTCGTCGGCGGCTACAACATCGGCACCGCCTACGCCACCGAGTGGCGCGACACGCACGTCGGCATCACCGGCCCGGGCGTGTGGGACCTCAAGCGCGCCTTCGCCGACTTCTGGAACCTCAACCGTCGTCGCCGCATCGGTACGTCGGAGCGGCCGCTGCTGCTGGAGACCGCGGCGAGCTGGGAGCCGCAGATCCGCTTCCACCGCAACGTGCCCCGGCTGTGGATGTTCCCGATCCGGTCGATGTACATCGAGGCGATCAACCGGTCGTCGACCAACGTCTGGATGACGCACGCCTACTTCTGCCCCGACCAGGACTTCGTGGACGCCATGAAGGCGGCGGCCCGACGGGGTGTCGACGTCCGGCTGCTGGTGCCGCTCAAGTCCAACCACATCGTCGCCGACTGGATCTCCCGCGGCTACTTCTCCCAGCTGCTCCAGGCCGGGGTGCGGATCTTCCGGTTCAAGGACGCGATGGTGCACGCCAAGACCTCGACGATCGACGGCACCTGGGCGACCATCGGCACCGCGAACGTCGACCGGCTCAGCCTGCAGGGCAACTACGAGATCAACGTCGAGGTCATCGACGAGGCCTTCGCCGCCACCCTCGAGGGGATCTACCGCACCGACGAGTCGAACTGCCTCGAGCTCACCCACGGCGAGTGGGAGGCGCGGGACCTGCACCGCAAGTTCACCGAGATGATCCTCGCTCCGCTGCGTCCGCTGCTGTGACCCGGTCAGCCGCCCCCTCCGGGCCCTGCGTGGGGCGGAGGCGAACGGCGACCAGCGCAACGTCGTCCTCGGGACGGGCCGGGAGCATCCGGCGCAACAACCCGTCGCACACCTCGTCGAGTCCGGCGCCCGACGCGACCAGGTCGGCGAGCACCTGCCGGAGCCGGTCGACCCCGACGTCGAGCATCTCGTCGCGACGCTCCACGAGCCCGTCGGTGTAGAGCAGCACCGTGGCCTCGCGAGGCAGGGTGAGCACCGACTCAGTGCGCTCCACGTCGGGGTCGAGCCCGAGCAGCAGCTCGGCCGTGGCCGACCACAGCGCCTCGACCACCACCGGTCCACCCGGAGTCTCCGGTCCGATGACCACCAGCGGTGGCGGGTGCCCGGCGTTGGACCAGCGCAGGCGGATGCGGTCCCCGGCGTCCTCGACCTGCTCGAGCCGTGCGACGACGGCGGTGGCGGTGGTCTCGACCCGCAGGGTCTGCATCGCTTCGTCGACACGTCGCAGCACCTCGGCAGGCCCGCCGCCAGTCGTGATCGCGATGCCGCGGAGCAGACCACGGATCTGTCCCATCGCGGCAGCGGCCTCGGTGTCGTGACCGACCACGTCGCCGATGACGATGTTCGTGGCACCGTCGGTCTGCTGGAACCCGTCGTACCAGTCGCCACCGACCTGAGCGGCCTCGGCCGCCGGCTCGTAGCGGACGACGAGCTCGAGGTGTCCCGGTTGCGGCGGCGCGGTCATCAGGCTGCGCTGGAGGCCTTCGGCGAGATCGCGCTGCTCGGCGTAGAGCAGGGTGTTGTCGAGGGCGAGCCCGGCCCGGCCGGCGGCATCGGTCAGGACCGCGAGCTCGTCGGGGTCGAAGGACCCCCGGGCCGCGCCGCGGAACACCGTGAGCAGCCCGACCGTCCGTCCCCGGCCACGTAGCGGGAACACGGCAGCGGCGCTCGGAGCGAGCTCGACGCACAGCTCGCGCGCGACCCCGGGGTCGAGCACGGAGGCGAGGGCCTCCGTCGCCCTCTCAGGGACGACCACCGGGTCGCCCTCGCGCAGCGCACGGACGAGGAACGAGCCGTCGGACAGCGCATCCATGCGCACGTCGCGGTAGCGCTCGACCAGCTCGCGCGCCTCGGGGTCGACGTGCCATCCCGCGACGTCGTGCAGTCCGCGGCGCCACTCGCGGCCGAGCTCGGCGACGCCCAGGCTGCCGTGGCCACCCTGCACCGGATGCTCGACGAGGGTCACGACGCTCCAGTCGGCGAGCGGGCCCGTGACCCGACGGGCCAGCTCCGCAGCGGCCTCGGCCGGGTCCAGGGTCTTCGCGAGCGCCTCGGTGATGCCACCCAGCAGGACCGCTCGCTCGTTGGCGAGGGCCGCTGCCGCCTGCGCCTGACGTCGCACGGTGATGTCGACGAAGTAGACCGAGAGCCCGTCCGGCGTCGGCCAGGCGCGGACCTCGTACCAGCGATCCAGGGGCGGCGGGTAGTAGCCCTCGAACTCCACCGGGGCGCCGGTCGCCGCGGCCCGGTGGTACTGCTCGTCGAACTCGCTGCCGACAGCGGCCGGGAAGGCCTCCCAGAGCACCCGGCCCTCGACCCGCATGCCCGTCGCGCCGAGCAATCGCTGGGCCTCTGAGTTCAGGTAGGTGAAGCGCCACTCGTGGTCGAGGTGGAAGAACGCGCTCGGCATCGCCTCGAGGACCCGCGCGACCCGCGCCTCGCCGTCCTGGACCGCGGTCGTGTCGAAGGCCGCGCCGATCACCCGGTCGGCGACGCCGTCGCGGCCTGCGAGCGCCCGCCCGCGAGCACTGATCCAGCGGACGGCGCCGTCGGGCAACTGGATGCGGTACTCGGCCGTGTAGACACCGCACGTCTCGATGGCGGCTGTGAGCGCATCGGCCACCCGGTCGCGGTCATCCGGGTGCACCGCCTCGTTGAACGCCTCGATGTTCGCGCCGAACGCATCGCGATCGAGCCCGAACAGGTCCAGGAGCCGGTCGTCCCAGCGCAGCTCGCCGGTGCCCAGGTCCCAGTCGAACGCGCCGACCTCGGCGGCGTCGACCGCGACCTGCCACGCGACCCGTTCGTTCTCGTGCCTCCCCGTCAGGCGGGCCATCTCCAGCTCGGCCACGACCGGTCCGACGAGCAACCGCAGCAGCGAGACCTCCTCGTCGGACCAGGTCCGGGCCTCGGACTGGGAGACGCACAGCGCCCCGACGATGCAGTCGTCGACGACCAGCGGCACGCCCAGGTAGGAGCCGACCCGCCCGCTGCGCACCGGTGGCAGGGCCGCGACCCGAGCGTCGCGCGCAGCGTCGTCGACCACCAGCGGATCCTCGCTCGTCACCGTCACGGAGCACAGGGAGTCCGCGGCCGGCGACTCCTGGCCGTCGCTCGCCGCAGCCGGCCCGCAGCCGCCCACGACGATCTGGGTGTCGGAGATCAGCGACACCTGGGCGGACTCGGCCCCGAGCAAGCGCCCGGCGAGCGCGGAGAGCTCGCTCAGTGCGGCGCCGTCCCCCACACTGTCCGCGAGCTGGCGCGCGAGTGCCGCCCGATCAGGGGTAGAGACCTGCCCGGCCTGCATCGAACTCCCACCGTCCGTTGCCGTCGGATCGCGGCGTCGTCGTTCGCACCGTCTGCGGCACCGTCGAGAGCCTGCCACAGACCCGGACCTGAGGGCGGGCTTTCACTACCCCCGAAAGGGTGTGATCTCGGCCGGCAGATGAGTGCGCGGCGCCATCCGCGCCCCGCGTCGCGGGCGATGCCCCGCGGCCAGGGCGATCAGCACGGGCACCCGCCCACGATGCGGGCGCCAGGGCTCGAGGAACTTCACGAGCTCGGCATCGTCGAAGGCTCGTCCCGCCACGGCCCATCCGACGTCCTTGGCCACGTGGTAGTCGCCGAACGACACGGCGTCCGGGTCGCCGTGGGCGCGCTGGCGAACCTCGGCGGCAGTCCAGACACCGATCCCGGGCAGCGAGCAGAGCCGACGCTCGACCTCCTCGCCGGGCAGCCCCACGGTGCGCTCCAGGGAGTCCGCCACGCTGGCCGCACGCACCAACGCTCGCGAGCGGGCCGGGTCGACGTGCATCCGGAGCCACTCCCACGACGGGATCCGTCGGACGGTCTCGGCAGCCGGTTGGACCCAGAGCCTGCGCTCCGCCCCCGGGCCGGGCGCCCGCTCCCCGAACCGGTGCACCAGCATGCGGAACCCGGCGAACGCCTCCTGGCCGGTGACCTTCTGCTCGATGATCGCCGGGACCAGCGACTCCATCACCAGACCGGTCCGACCGATCCGCCAGTCGGAGTAGCGGCGCCACCCCTCCTCGACGAGCGGGTGCTGCGGCTCGAAGCCGGTGACGTCGTCCTCGGCGCCGAGCAGCGCCGGCAGGGCGTCGAGCGCCCAGTCGGCGCCCGGCCCCCACGCCTCGGCGCGCACGACGCCGGCGCGGGGACGGACCTCGATGGCCAGGGTGACCGGCCCGCTCGGCGTACGGATGCCGCGCCAGTGGGTCTCGCCCTCCACGCGGTACGTCGGGTCGCCGGCGCCGCGCCGGTGCACGCCGAGCACCCGGCCGACCGGGCAGGGCCAGTCGGGCCGCCAGTCCCGCACCTGTCCGTCCACGCGGCGAGGGTAGCCGCCGGGGGTGACACTGGAACACGTTCTAGTGTGGCTCCATGACGTTGCTCATCGAGGACCGGAACCGGGTCCGCACCCTGACCCTCGACCGCCCGGACGCGCTCAACGCCTTCAACGAGGCCCTCTACGACGCGACGACCGAGGCGCTCCGAGCCGCCGCGGAGGATCCCGGGGTCGCCGTGGTGCTGCTGACCGGCAGCGGCCGCGCGTTCAGCGCCGGGACGGATCTGCTCGAGATGCACGCGCGCACCACCGACCCGGCGTTCGTGCCCGGCACGCACGGCTTCGTCGGGCTGCTCGACGCCCTCGTCGACTTCCCGAAGCCCTTGATCTGCGCGGTGAACGGGGTCGGGCTCGGGATCGGTGCCACCGTCCTCGGCTTCGCCGACCTGGCGTTCATGTCCAGCACGGCCCGGCTCAAGTGCCCGTTCACGAGCCTCGGCGTCGCACCCGAGGCGGCCTCGTCGTACCTGCTCCCCCGGCTGGTCGGACGGCAGGAGGCGTCCTGGATGCTGCTCTCCGCGGAGTGGGTCTCGGCCCAGGAGGCCCAGCGGATGGGCCTCGTCTGGCGGGTCTGCGAGCCCGGGGACCTGCTGCCCGAGGCACGCCGGCACGCGGAGGTGCTCGCCGCCCGGCCGATCAGCTCGCTCGTCGCGGTGAAGCGCACCATGACCGAGCCGCTGCGGGCCGCGATCGCGGCGGCGCGCGAGCGGGAGAACGCCGCCTTCGCCGAGCTGATGGGCGGACCCGCGAACCTCGAGGCGCTCAGCGCCTTCGCCGAGGGACGGGACCCGGACTTCACCACGCTGCCGCCCGGCTGGTGACCCTCAGCCGAAGCTGGCCTCCGCCGTCGTGACCGTGACCGCCTCGCGTCCCGGCGCCTCGTGATAGGTCCAGTAGAGGTTGGTGTGGGCGATCACCAGGTCGGGCGTCGGGGCACCGTAGTCGCTGTGGTCCTCGGTGGTGTGGGCGTCGGCGACCAGGGTCACGTCGTAGCCGCGCACCAGGGCTCCGTGCAGGGTCGAGCGGATGCATGCGTCGGTCTGCGCGCCGCTGACGACCAGCCGGCCCGCCTCGAGGCCCGCGAGCACGTCCTCGAGGTCGGTCTCCTCGAAGGAGTCCGGGTAGGTCTTGTGCACGACCGGCTCGCCGTCGGCGATCGCCAGCTCGGACACCAGCTGCCACGGCGCGCTGTCGCGGGGCAGCTGCTCCGGATGGGAGTGCAGCACCCAGACGACCGGCGTGGCGTCGGCGCGCGCCTTGTCGACGAGCGCCGCGATGTTGGCGACCACGGCGTCGCGCTCGTGGGCGCCTGCGACGACGTCGGTCTGGACGTCGATCACGACGAGGGCGGTGTTCGGTCGGTTCGTCAACGTGGTCATGCGGTCACCGTAGACTCTGATGTGGACGTTCTACTTCCTCATCAGGAGCCGCGTGAGCACGACGACCAGCCCGACCGCACGGGCCCTGCTCGCCCTCGAGGCGCTTCAGGACTCCCCCGGCATCACCGCCGAGCGTCTCGGGCGGCGCCTGGGCGTCACCTCGCGCGCGGCCCGTCGGTACGTCGAGATCCTGCGCGAGTCCGACATCCCGGTCGAGTCGGTCCGCGGACCCGACGGCGGCTACCGGCTCGGCCGCGGCGTGCGCCCTCCTCCGCTGCGGTTCAGCGCCGACGAGGCGCTCGGGCTCGTGATGGCCGCGCTCGACGGGCAGCACGACGCCGCCGATC
>JBAWHI010000266.1:0-26043 GCA_049593675.1 Nocardioides sp. | reverse complement strand
ACAGGGTGATCATGGGTGCGGGAGGTAGACGAATGTGCCATCACACACCTGACTGTCCAGCCACCGACGCCGCCGACTGCTGCAGTGCCCACGTCATCGCGGACCGCAGCGACCAGGGCTGGTGCCGACTCTGCAACGGCGTCATCCTGTTCGACGACGGGCACTACCTGACGCCGGACGGCCTCGACCAGACGGTCCGTCCGCTCTCGGCCTGAGCCGCGGATGCGTCGCTCGCGGGAGCGCGCTCGTAGCCGGACGGGCACAACCACGGGTCGGAGGGTCCGGCCCAGCGGGGGCACCGCTCCGACCCGGCCCTTCTGCCCGTCGAGCTACGTGAGGCGGGCGACAGCCGCCTCGACGCGCTCGTCGGTCGCGGTGAACGCCACCCGCACGTGCTGCCTGCCGGCCGCGCCGTAGAACGACCCCGGTGCGACCAGGATGCCGCGCTCGGCGAACCAGGCCACCGTGTCCCAGCAGTCCTCGCCCGACCCGTCGACCTGACGCTGCGACCACAGGTAGAGCGACGCCTCGGAGTGGTCGATGCGGAAGCCGGCCGACTCGAGCGCCACTCGCAGCTTGGCCCGACGGGCGGCGTAGCGGGCGTGCTGCTCGACGACGTGGGCGTCGTCGGCGAGCGCCGCGGCCATCGCGACCTGCTGGGGGCCCGGCATCTGGAGTCCGAGGTTCTTGCGGACGGCGAGCAGCTCGCCCACCAGCGCGGGGTCGCCGGCGACGAAGGCGCAACGGTAGCCGGCGAGGTTGGAGCGCTTCGAGAGCGAGTGGACGGCGAGCAGCCCCTCGTGCGACCCACCGCACACCGACGGGTGGAGGATCGAGAGCGGCGGCTCCCCCTCCCAGGCGCACTCGACGTAGCACTCGTCGGAGACCAGGATCGTGCCGCGCTCTCGGCACCACTCGACGACCTTGCGCAGATGCGCCAGCGGCAGCACCCTGCCGGTCGGGTTCGACGGCGAGTTCAGCCACATCAGCGCCGGGCGCTCGGGGCCGAGCGCGGTCAGCGAGTCGGCCGCCACCGCGCGGGCACCGGCCAGCGCCGCGCCGACCTCGTAGGTCGGGTAGGCCAGCTCGGGGTAGGCGATCAGGTCGCCCGCACCGATGCCGAGGTGGCCCGGCATCGAGGCGATCAGCTCCTTCGAGCCGATCACCGGCAGCACCGCGGCGAGCGACAGGCCCGTCACGCCGTGGCGTCGCTCCAGCCAGTCGATCGCGGCCTGGCGGGTCTCGGGGCGACCGATCGTGAGCGGGTAGCCGGGAGAGTCGGCGGCACCGCGCAGTGCGTCCTGGACGACCGGCGGGGTCGGGTCGACGGGCGTGCCGACCGAGAGGTCGACGATGCCGTCGGGGTGCGCCCGCGCCTGCTCGACGTACGACGCCAGGTGGTCCCAGGGGAAGTCAGGAAGTCGCCCGGAGACCGAGCGGATCACTCGTCGTGCTCCTGCGGGGCCAGCGCGGCGACCAGCGGGTGGTCGTGGTCGATCTCGCCCATCTTGGCGGCGCCGCCGGGCGAGCCGAGGTCGTCGAAGAAGTGGACGTTGGCGTCGTAGTAGCCCTTCCACTGCTCCGGCGTGTCGTCTTCGTAGAAGATCGCCTCGACCGGGCAGACCGGCTCACACGCACCACAGTCGACGCACTCGTCGGGGTGGATGTAGAGCATCCGCTTGCCCTCGTAGATGCAATCGACAGGGCACTCGTCGACGCAGGCGCGGTCCTTCAGATCGACACACGGCTGGGAGATGACGTAGGTCACCGGTTCCTCCTGTACTCACGAGAGCAGGTGCTCGAGCACAGCCTAGTATCCCGTAGGTGTCAGAGTCGGCAGACCCCCAGTATGTGAGCCACTCCGTCGGAGAGCACGGGCTCGGCCCCCACGTGGTGGGCCAGCGCGTGGTCGTCCGTCAGGTGCTGCGCGGCGAGACCGGCCCGAGTGGCGGACCTGCCCTCACCGACACCCTCGGCGTGTGCATGTCGTGGGCCGAGGGGGCCTGCGTCGTCCAGCGCGAGGACGGCACGACGGTGACGATCGCGATCGCCGACATCGTCTCCGGCAAGCCCGTGCCTCCGCGTCCCCCGACCCGGCACCGGGTCTCACCTGCCGCAGCGCAGCGGCGCGCCCTGGCCCTGTGGCCGGACCTGCACACCGAGGCGCTCGGCGACTGGGTGTTGCGGCACTCCCCCACGTCTGGCGCCCGCCGGGCCAACTCGGCGCTCGCCGTCGGACCGTCCGGGGTCGCCGGCGACTACGACGCGGTCGTGGCCTTCTACGCCGAGCGCACCGGCCGGCCGATCGCGGCGGTGCTTCCCGACTCCGAGGAGGACGCGCTGTTCCGCGCGCACGGGTGGGGCCCCGAGAGCGGCGATGCCGACACGCTGTTCCAGATCGCCGGGGTGGCCACCGTCCGCCGGGCGCTGCGATCCCACCAGACACAGGCGCCCCGACGAGCCCGACCACCGGTGGAGCTCGACGAGGACGGCGACCTGGTCACCGTCCGGATCGGTGACCGGGCGAGCGGGGTGGCGGCGTACGCCGACGACTGGATCGGCTTCCGCGGCCTTGAGGTGGATCCGGCGTACCGCCGCCAGGGCCTGGCGCTCGCGGTGATGGCGGAGCTGCTCGACTGGGGCGCTGAGCGCGGCGCGACCACGGCGTACCTCCAGGTGCTCGCGGACAACGCGCCGGCGATCGGGCTCTACGACCGGCTCGGGTTCACCACCCACCACGGCTACCGCTACCTGGCCCCCTCGCCTGCCTAGGCTCACCCCATGACCCCGGACGAGCTCGAGCAGGAGGGCGACCGGCTGCTGACCTTCGCCCGGGCGTCGGCCCACCCCGACGGTGGCTTCGCGTGGCTCTCCGATGACGGGACGCCCCAGCTGGACCGCCCGGTCGAGCTGTGGATCTCCTGCCGGATGACGCACGTCTTCGCGCTGGCCCACCTGATGGGCAGGCCGGGCGCCGCGGAGCTGGTCGACCACGGCGTCGCCGCGCTCACCGGGCGACTGCACGACCACGCTCACGGGGGCTGGTGGGCGGCGGTCGATGCCACCGGTCCGGTGACCCGGGCGAAGACGGCCTACGAGCACGCGTTCGTCGTCCTCGCTGCCTCGTCGGCCGCCGCGGCCGGACGCCCGGGTGCCGACGACCTGCTGGCCGATGCGCACGACGTGCTGGACCGACGGTTCTGGGACGACGAGGCCGGGATGGTCGTGGAGGAGTGGGACGAGACCTGGTCGGTCCTCGACGGCTACCGCGGCGTCAACGCGAACATGCACACGGTCGAGGCGCTGCTCGCGGTCGGCGACGTGGCGCGCGCCGAGCGCATCGTGACCCGCGTGGTGCACGGGTTCGCCCGGTCGCACGAGTGGCGGATCCCCGAGCACTTCGACGCGGCGTGGACCCCGCTGCCGGACTACCACCGTGACGAGCCCGCCCACCCGTTCCGGCCCTACGGCGCGACCGTGGGCCACTGGTTCGAGTGGAGCCGGCTCACGCTCTCGTTGCGCGCGGCGCTCGGCGACGCTGCTCCGGCGTGGATGCTCCAGGACGCCCGAGCCCTCTTCGACGCCGGGGTGCGCGAGGGCTGGGGCGTCGACGGCGCCGAGGGCTTCGTCTACACCGTCGACTGGGACGGCGCCCCCGTCGTACGCCAGCGGATGCACTGGGTGGTCACCGAGGCGCTCGCCGCGGCCGCGACCCTGCACGCGGTCACCGGCGACGAGAGGTACGCCGCCTGCCACGACCAGTGGTGGAAGTACGCCGAGCGGCACCTCGTCGACCGCACGCACGGCTCCTGGCACCACGAGCTCTCGCCGGACAACCGCCCCGCGGCGGGGACCTGGGCGGGCAAGCCGGACGTCTACCACGCGTTCCAGGCGACGCTGGTCCCGCGGCTGCCGGTGTGGCCCCCGTTCGCCCGGGCGCTGGCGGCGCGTCGCTAGAAGGGTCCGCAGGCGGGCCGGAGGCCGGGGTCGGCCGGGCCGCGGTGGGCGAGCGCGTCGAGGGTGACCGCTATCGCGGTGCGGCTCATCGGGATGAGGACGTGCTCGGCGATGTCTCCCGGGCAGAGGTCCTGGACGGTGACGTTGGTGGTGCGGGGACCCTCGGCCAGGAAGCCCGAGGTCGCGGGCACCACGACCTCGTCGTAGCGGGTGATGACCTGGGTGTAGCTCACCCGGCCCGGGGTCTCGTCGCCCCGGTTCAGCCGGGACAGGAACGGCGAACCGGCGGCCTGCTGGTCGCACGCCACGCACAGCCGGCCGATCCCACCTCCGGGCTCGCCGACGATCACGGTGCCGTGGTTGGAGGGCGCGAGCCCGATCAGGTCGTCGACGTGCCGAGCACCTCGCAGGCGCTTGATGTAGTAGCGCGGCATCATGCCGCCCTGGGAGTGCCCGACCATCGAGACCCGATCCGCCCCCGTCGCGGACCGGACTCGATGGACGAACCTCTTCAGCTGCTTCGCTGAAGCTCTGATGTCGCCGGTGCCACGGTTGCCGTAGTCCAGCGAGTAGACGCAGGAGCCCGCCTCGGCGATCGCACTCGACAGGTGGTCGAGCAGACTCCGGCGGTCACCGAACGTCCCGTGCACGAGCACCACCGGCGTCGGTCGCTCCGCGCTCGGCACGCACGACCAGTCGTTCGCGCCGGTCGGCTCGCCGGCGGGCGAGGTGGGCAGCTGGGGCGACCCCGCCGACGCCGGAGCCGACAGCCCGACCGCGACGACCAGCGCGACCGCGGCGGCTCCGATGATGCGATGCATGCCCGGTTCAACGAGGCAGCGTGGGCCGGGTCACGCCCCCTAGGGCTTCTTGCAGACCACCGTGTCCGACGGGGTGTACGCCGTGTGGAACTTCTCGGTCCTCACGACCTCGTCCGAGCCGGGCTTGCGGAAGGTGCGGGTCACGTCGACGTCGAAGCCGGAGTAGCCCTGGTTGGGATAGCAGTCGGCGGTGGTCAGCGTGCGGGTCGCGGGCGCGCGGTAGTTGTAGCGGTCGGAGGTCTTCGAGGAGATGTCCCAGAACTCGGTGGAGTACATCGTCACCGTCGCCACGCCCTGCGAGGAGGGGGTGGCCGGCTTGACGGTCGAGTGGATGAGCACGCCGTACGGCGTGTCGTTCTCGAACCGCAGGTCGATCGCGCCCCAGGCCACCGTCGCCTCGCGTCCGACCGGGTAGCGGTCGATGTAGAACGAGTGCGGCTTGTGCTCGATGTCCTTGAGCCCGGCGAAGTACATCGCGTTGAAGAGCGTCGTGGCCATCTGGGAGACCCCGCCGCCGAGGTCCTCCTTGAACACGCCGTTGCTGATGATGAAGCCCTCGGTGAAGCCGTTCTCGCGGGTGCGCTCGCCGACGGTGTCGTTGAGCGAGAACTCCTCACCGGGCTTGAGGACGGTGCCGTCGACGATCTCGGCGGCGCGGCCGATGTTGACGTTGCGGTACTCCGCGTACGGGAAGTAGGTGGTGAACGTCGACACCTCCTCCTTGATCTTCAGCCCCCGGGCGTCCTTGGTGGTGAACTCCGGCTCCGCGACGGTCGCATCGACCTTCATCTCGCGGTCGTCCCCACTGCGAACGACCAGCTCGAGGAAGGCGCTGCTGACGTCGTCGGGGTCGTAGGTCACGCCCGGCTTCGCCGGGACGACCTGGGGCTTGCCGTCGACCAGCTCCACTGTGGCGTCGACCGGCTGGTCCCGCTCGCTGACACCGGCGTCGACGAGCCGCAGCAGCTTCTTCTCGTCGAGGTCCGGCACCAGCTCACCGTCCTCGGCCGTCATGCCGAGCGCCTTCGAGTAGTCGCGCGGCGAGAGCTGCACCGGCGAGCTGCCGAAGACCAGGGTCACCGGCGCGGACATCGCCGGGTTGGCGAAGGTGTCGAGCGCCTCCTGCACGGCGTCCGCGTCGATGTCGGGCTGGATCGCGACGGTCTCGAGCTCGACCTCCGCGCCCTCGTCGAGGTAGGCGTCCTGCACGGCGACGTAGGCGGCCTCCGGGTCGAAGCCCTCACCGGGCTTTGGGTCCTTGACCACGATCTTGCCGGCCCGGAAGCGGACGTCACCGTCCTGCGCCGGCGTGCCGACCCGGTCCGCGAGGTCGTCCAGGGTGCCGTCGGCGACGATCACCGCGTCGAGCTCGTCCCCGCCGGCCCAGTAGTCCCACAGTCGAGCCGGGCTCCAGCTCCGTCCCCCGCCGGCGGCGGCCACCGACGCGGGGTAGTCCACCGAGAGCCCGATCTCGTCGGGATCCACCTCGAAGGCGTTCCCCTCGTCGTCGATCACCCGGATGGGCTGCTTCTCGCGCTCGGCCAGCCCGGCCCGCAGGGCCTCCTCGGCCTCGTCGTTGGTGCGGTCGCCGACCTCGACACCGGCGATCGTGGTGCCGACCGGGACCTTGTCTCCGGCCGCGAGGTAGGCGGCGACGTAGAGCCCGCCCAGGATCACGGCGAGGCCGAGCACCACGAGTACGACGACTTTGCCGCCCTTGTCCTCGCGGGCGGGCGCGGTCGGCTGCTGAGTCACGAGGCCATCCTAGGAACCGGTCGCGGGAGGGTCGCAATCGCGACCACCAGCAGGACCAGCCCGGTGGCGAGCAGGGCATATCCCTGCACGTCCTGACTGATCAGGTAGTCACCCTCCGGCTTGGGCAGCGTCAGCCAGCCCACGACGGCGTCGAAGCCCACGACGAACGACAGCCTCGACCACCAGCCGGGCGGCAGTGCCACCATCGTCGTGGTGAGGGCGCCGAGCGCAAGGGCCAGCCCCCACCACAGCTCGTGGAGGGCGACGGTCGCGACACCGGTGACCGCCCCGACCAGGAGGGCACCGGCGGCGCCGAGGGGCCGCACGTCAGAGTCCGGCGAACAGGTCGGTCTCCAGCCCGTCGTCGCCGACCGGGCCGAGCTGCCCCTTGGCGATGCGGAAGTACTCGACACCCCACACGACGCTGCCGAGGTTGTTGGAGAGCGCGAAGAACGGCCCATCGGTGGTGATCTGGGTGGCGTGCGCGCGCATCGCGTCCAGCTTGCGGTCGACGTGCTCGGTCGCGTCGACCGCGGCGGCCAGGTCCTCGTCGGCCGTGACGAAGTGCGGCAGCGGCCCGTCGGGGTCCATGCCCTCGAAGGTGGTCGTGTCGCCGGCATCGCGCAGCGCGCGCAGGCCCTCGCGCAGTCGGCTCTCCGACATCGCGCCCCAGTAGATCTTCGCGATGTCCCAGGACTCGCCGAGGTCCCTGCGGTACGACGGGACCGCGGCCAGCTGTGCGGCGTACATCGCGACCCGGTGGGCCTGGATGTGGTCGGGGTGCCCGTAGCCACCGAACTGGTCGTAGGTGACCAGCACCTGCGGGCGGACCTCGCGGATCACCGCGACCAGGTGGTCGGCGGCAGCGGTGAGGTCGGCGCGCCAGAAGGCGTTGTCGTGGATGACGTCCGCGGCGATCGCGTGTCCGTCCTCGTGCCACTTCATGCCCGAGTCGCGGTAGGTGCCGAACCCGCCGAGGAACCGGTGATCGGTGACGCCGAGCTCCCGCATCGCCGCCGCGAGCTCACCCTGGCGGTGCTCGCCGAGCGCGTCGTCGCGATCGGCGGCGAGGTGCTCGAGGTCGGGCACCAGGATCTCGCCCATCTCCCCGGCCGTGCAGGTGACCAAGGTGACACCGCGCCCCTCGGCGGCGTACTTCGCCATCGTCGCGCCCTGGCCGATGGACTCGTCGTCGGGGTGGGCGTGCACAAGGAGGAGTCGCTGGTCGAACGTCTGGTCAGTCACGTGGGGAATCCTAGGGAGGCATCGGTCGGTCGGTGGGTGAACGCGGACGCACCCGGCGTTCTTCCTGTGGATGACCGGCCGCGCACCTCGGACTCAGCGACCAGGGTGGCGGGATGGATGCGGTGGAGGCGCTGTCGGCACTCGGCGGCGTGTCGACCCGCGCCGCGCTGGTCGCCGTGGCGACGCGGGCTGCGGTGGACCGTGCGCTGCGCGTCGGCGACATCGTCGCTGCGGGGCACGGACGGTATGCGCTGCCCGCTGTCGACGAGGCGCGGCAGCAGGCCCACGGTCTCGCCGGCGTCCTCAACCTCTCCAGCGCGGCGCTGCACCACGGCTGGGCCGTGAAGACCCTGCCCGACCGCCCGCACGTGACCGTGCCGAGGCGACGCAAGGTGTCGACGGCCCGGCGGTCCGGCGTGCAGCTGCACTACCGGGACCTCACCGCCGACGAGGTCGTCGACGACATCGCCACCAGCAGGGTCGCGACGCTGCGGGACTGCCTGCGGATGCTGCCCTTCGACGAGGCCCTCGCCGTGGCCGACTCCGCGCTGCGCGCGGGTGAGCTCAGTGCGCTGGCCCGCGCGGCTGCGGAGGTCCACGGTCCGGGGCGGGTCCAGGCACGGCGGGTGGCCGAACTGGCGACCGGCGACGCGGCCAACCCGTTCGAGTCGGTGCTGCGAGCCATCGCCGTCGACGTGCCGGGCCTGCGGGTGCAGCCGCAGGCGCTCATCACGTCGACCACTCCGTGGTGCCGACCCGACCTCGTCGACCGCGAGCTGGGCGTCGTCCTCGAGGCGGACTCCTTCGAGTGGCACGGCGACCGACAGGCTCTTGCCCGCGATGCCCGGCGCTACAACCTGCTGGTCGCGGACGGGTGGATCGTGCTCCGGTTCAGCTGGGAGGACGTGATGCTCGACCCCGCCTACGTGCGCGAGGTGCTGATCGCGGTCGTCGCCCTCGTATCTCGACGGGCAGAACCCGATCGTCCGGGCCGTCCTGCCGCCTGATGGACCGCCGAGTCCCGGCCTTCTGCCCGTCGAGCTACGGGCGCTTGACCCGCTTCGGTGCCGTGGGGAGGTCGAGCGGCGGCAGCGGGGGCGGGTCCTCGCCGGCGTCGAGCCAGCCGTCGTAACGCTCGATCAGGAGCTCCAGCTCGATCTCGGGCGCATCGGTCGTCACCGCCCAGGGGTGGTCCTCGTCGTCGTCCTCACCGGCGAGCCGCTCGCGCTCGAGGTGGGCCTCGTAGCCGTCGGACCTCAGCCGGGCCACCGCTGCCCGGGCTTGGTCCTCGTCGAAGAAGATGCCGCGCACGCCGCCCATCATCCCAGCCGGAGGTGCTCGAGGAACGGACGGTCGGGCTCCAGCCAGTCGACCAGGTGCAGGTCCCCGGCCCCCAGCCAGCGGACGTCGTCGTGCTCGCGCGGCTCCGGCTCGCCCTCCACGATCTCTGCCAGCGCGACGGTCAGCACGTGCCGGTCGCCGATCGCGACCTCGCCCGGCAGCCACCCGGACACCTCGACGGTGCAGCCGAGCTCCTCGGCGATCTCGCGGACCAGCGCCGCCTCCGCGGTCTCCCCGGGTTCGACCTTGCCGCCTGGGAACTCCCACCGGCCTGCGGCCTCGGGCGGGAAGGTGCGCCGGGCGGCGAGCACCCGCCCGTTGCGGACGATCGCCGCTCCCACCACGCTGGCCACGGCGGCGAGGCTACCGTTCCTCCCGTGCACCTGACCCGCACCGACGAGCTGAGCACCGAGGTCGAAGCGCTGGCGGCGCGCTGCGGCGGACGGGTCGGTCTCGGCGCGGTCCTCGGCGACCTCGACCGACGGCTGCGCCGCACCGTCGCGCCGTGCCTGTCCCGGCACCGCGCCTGGACCTGGGACCGCGCCGACCGCGCCGACCGCGAGTGGTGGCCCCAGGGCGTCTCCGTGGCGCCGGGCGGCCGGCTCGTCGCGGTGACCTGGTATGCGAAGGGCGGCGGCTCCCGGATCTCGTTCCTCGACCTCGACGCCGGACGCTACCGCCACGTGACGCTCGTCGTGCCGGCCCTCGACGGGCCCGAGCCGCTGCACGTGCACGCCGGCGGGCTCGCCTGGCAGGGAACCCGCCTCTACGTGGCCGCCACCCGCCGGGGGCTGTGGGTCGCCGACATCGACGACATCCTCCGTGGCCCGGACGGCTACCTGCTGCCTGTGCGCCACCGGCTTGCGCCGTCGGAGCCGTTCCGCTTCTCGTTCGTCTCGACGACGGGTTCGGAGCTCGTGCTCGGGGAGTACGACCACAGCGGCGGGACCCGTCGCCTCGCCTGCGCCGGCTTCGACGGCGGTCCGATGGAGGTCCACGACGCCGGGGTCCGCCACGCCCAGGGCGTCGTGCGGGTCGGCGCGGGCTGGCGGGTCTCCGCCTCGCACGGTCCCTGGGGCCTCGGCTCGCTGTGGAGCGGCCCGGTGGAGACGCTGCGCGAACGCCGCTGGGCGCTGCCCCAGGGGCCGGAGGACCTCGCCCACGACCCGACCTCCGACCGGTTGTGGACGGTCACCGAGCACCCCCACCGCCGCTGGGTCGTCAGCCTGCGGACCTGAGCGGTGCGGGCCTGCAGATCCGACGCCGTCGGCGCCCGGTCAGACCGTGCGCGGCTGCAGTGCGAGCTGCCGGCTCTGCGCGACGAGACGACCCGCGGAGTCCCACACCTCGCAGTCCTCCTCGAACATGCCGCCCGCCATGTTGCGGGTCTCGTGGCGGACCTTGAGCCAGCCGGGTGCGGGCTTCGCCCGCACGTGCGCGGTCAGCTCCAGCGTCGGCGCCCAGCCCAGCATCCCGAGGTCGAAGGTGACCGGTGGCAGCGCGTCGACGACCATCAGCAGCGAGATCGGGTCGGGCTCGCGCCCGTCCACGAGGCGGAACCACGCGCTGAGCACGCCGCGGCCGCTCGGCTGACCCACCGCCCACCCGATCTGGTCGGGGTGGAAACGCATCTCGAAGCGGTCCATCAGCGGCGCGAAGGCGCGGATCTCCGCCGGCGCCATGGTGTTCGGGACGCAGTCGTCGGGCGGAGGCATCTCCGGCTCCGTCGCGGTGGTCGCGACGTCGTCGCCGAGCCGGTCCAGGTCGCCGTACGTCGCCAGCGCGGTGATCCGGGCGTCCCCGCCCTGGCGCAGGTCGACCGCCGCGGTCGCCACGCGGCCGCCGTCTCGGCGCACGTTCACCTCGACACTGGCCTCGCCGGGGGTGGCTGCCGACAGGTAGAAGGCCGAGACGGCGACGGGATCCGGCTTGTCGGGCAGTGCCTGGCGCAGTGCGTTGCCGACGACCGCGAGCAGATAGCCACCGTTGACCCCGCCTCCGACGAGCCACCCGGCCGAGAGGTCCGCCCCCCAGGTCGTCTCGCTCTGCTGTTGGATCGCAATCTGCCGGTCGAACTCATAGGTCACGCGGTGAGCCTAGGCTGGCGCCCATGACGGACAGGTATCCCCGGCGGGTCTATCAGTCGGGGCAGGAACCCGACCCACGCTTCACCCTCGCGAACGAGCGGACCTTCCTCGCCTGGGTGCGCACCGCGCTGGCCATGCTGGCGGGCGGCGTCGCGCTGCACGCGCTCGGACTGCCGGAGACCGCCTGGGTGCGCGGCAGCCTCGCCGTCTCGCTGGTGCTGCTCGGCGGCCTGATGACCGTGCTGGCCATGGTCCGCTGGGCACGGGTCGAGCGGGCGATGCGCACCGGGCAGCCACTTCCGTCGTTCGGCCTCGGCTATCTGCTGACCGGCGCGGTGGTCGTCGGGTCCCTGCTGCTCGCCGCCGCGTTCCTCTAGGCACCTCTCGTCGTCGCCCTCGTCGTCGCCGCCCTCGTCGCGGGCCGCTCAGTCGGCCAGGGCCTGCGCGGCACCGGCGAGGTCGTCGACCCCGCGGGCCAGCTCGTCGGGTCGGTCGGTAGCGAGGTCGAGGTGGAACCCGTAGAGCGCGGAGTCGACGAGCGTCACGATGCGCGCGACCCTCCGCGACGGGGCGCCGCTGCGGACGAGGTAGTCGCGCAACGCGCCGGACCAGCGCTCGTTGCTCGCCCTCGCCTGGCTCAGGTAGGGCTCGCTGCCGAACAGCCCCGTCGCGGCTGCCTGCACGTAGACGTCGAGGCAGCTCTTGAGGGGCTCCTCGCCGTACGCCTCCCAGAGCCGGTTGACGGCGGCGCGCACCGACCGCGCCGGCCGCATCGCCTCGATGCGTACGACGGCGCGCTCCCCCGCGTGCGCGACCACTGCCGAGACCAGCGCATCGCGGCTCCCGAAGTGGTAGATCAGCATCCGGTCGCTGGTCCCGATCGCGGCCGCCAGGGGGCGCAGGGTCAACCCGATCAGCCCGTGCTGGAGCACGTGGTCGGTGACCTGGTCGAGCAGCTCCTCGCGACGCCTCACCCGACTAGCGTAGCGAGTGCTACAGTTGTAGCAACCGCTACATAAGGAGGATCCCGTGTTCGCCGCCATCGTGCTGGCCGTCGCGATCGCGATCGAGGTCGTGTCGACCGCCCTGCTGCCGAAGGCCCAGGGGTTCACCAACGCGCCCTGGTCCGCCGCCGTGGTGCTCGGGTACGGCGTCTCGATCTGGCTGCTGACGATCGTGGTCAAGACGGTCCCGGTCTCGGTCGCGTACGCGATCTGGTCCGGCGTCGGAACGGCGCTGGTCGCCGTCGTCGGCTACGCGTTCCTCGGGGAGTCGCTCGGCTGGGTCAAGATCGTGTCGCTGGCGATGATCGTCGGCGGCGTGGTCGGGCTCAACATGGTCGGCGCACACTGACCGCCACGACGGCGGCTCACCAGAGCGCGGCGCGCTGGGATGCGACGATCGCGTCCACGGCCGGCCGGGCCGCGTGGCTGAAGTACGGGAAGCTCAAGAACCCGTGCGGCATCTGGTGGAAGTCCTCGACGGTGACCCGGTTGCCGGCGTCCGCGAGGGCCTGGGCGTAGCGGGCACCGCTGTCGTGGAGCGGATCGAGACCCGCGAGGACGACGACGGCCGGCGGCAGGCCGGAGAGGTCCCGGGCGTGCAGCGGTGAGAGCCGGAAGTCGGTGGGATCGGCCTCCTCGGTGAGGTAGTGGCCCTGGAAGACCTCCATGTCGTCGTTGGAGAGCACGATGCCGCGCAGGTTCTCGACGTACGACCGGTCGTCGGCGACCGCCTCGGTCATGTCGGTGACCGGATAGACGAGGGCCTGGTGCGCGACCCGTGGCCCGTCGGCGTCTCGGGCCATGATCGAGACGACGGCCGACAGGTTGCCTCCGGCGCTGTCGCCCAACACCCCGATGCGCGACGGGTCCCCGCCGAGGCGGGTGGCGTGCTCGGCCACCCACAGGAGCGCGTCGTAACAGTCCTCGACGCCGGCCGGGAAGCGGTGCAACGGCGCCAGCCGGTAGTCGACGGACACGACGACCGCATCGAGCTCGGCGGCCACGATGCTGGCCGACCAGTCGAGCTGACGGGCGCTGCCGAGCACGAATCCGCCCCCGTGGAAGACCAGGACGACCGGCCGCAGCGTGCGGCACCAGGCCTCCGGCGTGTAGACCCGCAGCGGGAGGTCGCCGTGGCGCGCGGCGAAGGACGTGGTCCGGACGTCGACGCCCGGCGCGCGCCGACCGAGGAAGAGCGCCGCCGGGCCGCCGTCCGGGATGGCAGCGCCCTGCGCCTTCTCGAGCTGGGCGGGCGTCATCCGAGCGACCGACAGCCCGGAGCTCGCCTTCATCAGCCGATCCAGCACGCGGACGCCGGGGCGCAGCCTCGTCTCCATGGACGCCGATTCTAGGAGGCGTCCGAGCTGGCCGGTCGGGATCGCAGGTAGGCGGCCGTCTCCTCGTCGGCGACCGGCAACCGCTCCACGACCTCCCCGCCGTCGCAGCGGCACAGCGCGATCTGGTCGGCCCCGACGGCGTACCAGGTGCCGCCGGACGCCTCCCACCGCAGCAGCAGCTCCACGGTCGACGCCATCGCCCCAGCCTGCCACGCCTGCAGGGAGCTGCCACGCGGGTGACAGCGCCGCTGAGGCGGCGCCGTCCACGCCGGCGGAGCACGTGTCCTAGTCGCCGGCGAGCAGCGGCAGCACCCCGGCGCCGTCCCGGTGCCCGAACACGAGCTGGGTCTCGGTCCCCCGCACCACCCGGTGCACGGTGATGTGTCGCAGGACGAAGTCCCGCAGGGCCTCCGCATCCTGCACCGCGACGTGGAGATGGAAGTCGTCCTCGCCGGCGACGTGGAAGACCTGGATGACACCTGGGGCCCGCGTGAGGTCGTCGTACAGCTTGTTGACGTGCGCCGCCCCGTGGCTGCCGAGGCGCACCTTGATCACCGCCTGCAGCGGGAAGCCCAGTGCCCGCGGGTTCAGACCCAGGCGCCGCGCGGTGACGACGTCCGCCTCACGCAGCGCTCGGACCCGGTAGGCACAGGTGGACTCGGCCAGGCCCAGCCGGTGGGCCAGCGCCTTGTTGGTCAGATCGGGCTCGTCGTCCAGGGCGCGCAGGATCCGGCGGTCGAGGTCGTCGATGGCGACAGGAGCTCCCGTCGTGCGTTGTGATTTCATCAAGATCCTCCGCTGACAGCGACCCGGCATTGGCCGTGGACGCCATCTGCGCCCCGCTTCTTGTTGATTCTACGGTGTATGTGGCCTATTCCTGGGTACTCATTCAAACTTGTCGGCATGCGTAGCGATGCTCACCACTTCGACTCCCTGGCCGTGCACGCGGGCCGCGAGGACCTGGCCGATCTCGGCGTGCACGCCCTGCCGATCGATCTGTCGTCCACCAACCCGCTCCCGGACATCGAGAGCGGCGGCGACTCCTACGAGTCGATGGCCACCGGCGGCTACCCGCTGCCGGAGGGCGGAGCGGTCTACTCCCGGCTGTGGAACCCGACCGTGGCCCGGTTCGAGTCGGCGCTGGCCCAGCTGGAGGCAGCCGACACCTCGGTCGCGTTCGGCTCCGGGATGGCGGCCATGACGGCAGCGGTGATCGCGAGCACGTCGCTGACGGGCAAGCGCCACGTCGTCGCGGTGCGTCCGCTGTACGGCGGCACCGACCACCTGCTCGCCTCCGGCATGCTCCTCGGGATCGAGGTGAGCTTCTGCACCGAGCACGAGATCGCTGCGACGGTGCGACCCGACACCGGACTCGTCATCCTGGAGACCCCGGCCAACCCGACCCTCGACCTGGTCGACATCGCCGCCGTCGTGGAGCAGGCCGGCGACGTACCGGTCTTGGTCGACAACACCTTCGCGACCCCGGTGCTGCAGAACCCGGTGACGCTCGGCGCGACCATGGCCATGCACAGCGCCACGAAGTACCTCGGCGGGCACGGCGACGTCGTCGCCGGTGTGATCGCGTGCGACGAGGAGACGGCGAGCCGGCTGCGTCAGGTCCGCGCGATCACCGGGGCGATCCTGCACCCGCTCGGGGCCTACCTCCTGCACCGCGGCCTGACCACCCTGCCGACCCGGGTGCGGGCGCAGCAGGCCAACGCCCGCGAGATCGCGGCCTGGCTCGAGCAGCACCCCGCCGTCGCCCGGGTGCACTACCCCGGCTCCGACGGTGACCCCCGCGGTCTGGTGGGGCGGCAGATGCGCGGCCCCGGGGCGATGGTCGCGGTCGCCCTGCGCGGTGGCTACGAGACGGCCGTGCAGGTCACCTCGTCGACCAGGCTGTTCACCCACGCGGTGTCACTGGGTGGCGTGGACTCGCTCATCCAGCACCCCGCGTCGCTCACGCACCGTCCCGTCGCAGCGCACGCCCGGCCCGCGGCCGACGTCGTACGCCTCTCGGTCGGTCTCGAGGACCCCAGTGATCTCATCGACGACCTGGACCGGGCCCTGGCCACGCCGCGGCCGCAGCACGACTCACTCCTCCACCGGGAGCTCGCGTCTCTGTGATCGACTGAGCCGGTGAAGGTCGAGCGGATCGTGCCGAACCTGACCGTGACCGACCTCGGCGCGGCGGTGCAGCAGCACACTGCCGTGCTCGGCCTCGAGGTCGTGATGAACCACGGCTGGATCGTCACCCTCGCGGACGCCGCAGGTCACCAGCTCAGCCTGATGACCCGGGACGCCACGGCCACTGTCAACCCGGACGTCTCGATCTTCGTCGACGACGTGCACGCCGCGTTCGAGTCCGCCAAGGCAGCCGGCGTCGAGATCGTGCACCCCCTCACCGACGAGGACTGGGGGGTCACGCGGTTCTTCTACCGCGACGCGTCGGGACGAGTGGTGAACCTCGGCTCGCACACGACCCGGTCCGGCGGACGGTCGACTCCGGGGACCTGATCTCGACCCCGCCGCGGCGAGACGAGGACGGCTGGCGAGCGCCACTGTGCAACCGCTTCGCGCTGGGACACGAAGTACCAGATGTGGGTCGGAGATTCCGGCCCACGTCTGGAGGGATCGTCATGAAACGAGCTCTGGCAGCGGCGGTGGTCGCCCTGATGGCCGCCACCGGCCTGATCGCCACGACCACGGCGCCGGCGTCCGCGCACGGCACACACGGCAACTCACAGCACCAGTCACACCACAAGGCGCGCGGCTACACCCAGGTGGTCGTCGCACCGGACGTCTACGACCTCGTCGTCTCCGCCGGCATCACCCCGGCTCCCCTCGCCGGCGCCACCGCGTTCGCCTACAAGGACACGCTCGCGGCCCGCTTCCCCATCTCCGGCTACCGGCTCTCGCGCCTGCAGATCCGGCACTCGGGCGGGATCAGCCTCACCGCTGACCCGGCGACCATCTCGCTGTCCAAGCTCAACATCGACCTCGCGCGCCTGCGGGTCAGCGGTGTCGTGGCCGGCACGGTGGGCGACGTCGGTCGGGTCGACCTGTTCAAGATCCGCTTCTCCGACAACCGGCGCCTGGGCCTGGTGCGGCTCACGCTCACCGACACGGCAGCGGGGGCGTTGAACTCGACGTTCGGCGTCGACGCGTTCGCCGAGAACGCCACGTTCGGCTACGCGACGCCGCGTCCGTTCGCCCGCTTCTGAGCGGACCACGACGCAGCAGACATGACCGAGCAGACATGACCGAGGGGCGGCCATCCGGCCGCCCCTCGGTGTGGTGATGTGTCGGGTCAGGAATCGTGTCCGGCGGGACCGTGCCCGCCATCGGAGCCGGCCGTCCCCTCGGGACCGGCGAACTCCTCGGGCAGCCCGAGCGAGGCGCTCCCCGGGACCTTCTTGCCGCGGACCCCGTTGACGTCCTCGGTCGAGTAGGCCAGCGACAGCATCGCGAACGCGATGGCGTCACTGTTCACCCCGAGCGCCTCGAGGGAGATGTTGCCGACCAGGTCGTTCTCGGCCCGCAGCTCGCCGTAGACGGCCGCGTCGCGGCCCGCAGCCTCATCGGACTCCAGGCTGTCGCAGGCCTGGTGGTAGCACGGGTCGTAGGACTCCCCGGCGACCCCTTCCCAGATGGCCTCCTGCTCCTCGGTCTTGGGAACCTCGGCGCCAGTGAACAGCCCGCTGGACGGGATGTCGCTGTTGATGAACGCCTGGTAGTCGCTGCGCCCGGAGAACTCGCTGTCCTCGTAGGGGATCTCCTGCCAGGTGAAGAAGGTCTCGAAGAGGTCCTCCAGCGCCTCGGAGCCCGCCGGCACCGGCACGGGCGCCTCGAAGCTGGACTCGTCGGCGTCGTACACGCCGTAGATGAAGTTCGGCGAGGCGACCATGTCGAAGTTCAGGTACGCCGCGATCTCGTCGCGATCGGACTCGGACAGGCCGGCGACGTAGTCCTCCGACCCCACCAGACCCTGCTCCTCAGCAGCCCACCACGCGAGGCGCACCGTGTTCTGCGGCTTCAGCTTGCGCATCGCCTGGGCGAGCTCGAGCAGGGCCGCCGAGCCCGAGCCGTTGTCGTTGATGCCGGGCCCTTCGGTGACGGAGTCGAGGTGGGCCCCCGCCATCACGACGTTGTCGCGGTTCTTGCCCTTCTTCTCAGCGATGACGTTGTAGTCGGTGCGCGTCTCGATCGGCGGCACCTCGACGTACGCCGTCGACCCGGTCTGGGCGAGGGCCACGCCGTCGGCGAACGTGGCTCCGACCACGGGGATGCCGTGCGTGACCGACGAACCGTCACCGAGCGTGGAGGCGTTCGCGACGATCAGGCCCTCACGGTCGGGGCTGTTGCCCTGGTTGAAGATGATGACCGCCTCGGCGCCGGCGTCCTCGGCGTTCTTCGCCTTGTCGCCGAAGTTGCAGGCGCCGCGCTGCACCAGGGCGATGTCGGCATCGCCGTTGAAGTCGAGGCCCGCGAAGTCCGAGGGCTCGCACCCGCTGGTGCTCTCGCGGGGAGGATCGAGGCTGAGGTCGACCGGGACCACCTGTCCCTCGACCACGCCGTCGCCGCTGCCGGTGAACGTGCCCGTCTCGTAGTCGGCCGACACCGGGGTGAGCTGGCGCAGCTCGGACGGGAGGACGAACTGGATCTCGACCGGATCGAGGGCGACCTTCCACCCGGCCTTGCGCAGGGTGCGGCTCACGTAGTCGACGCTGTCGGCGTACCCGTCGGTGCCGGCGGCCCGGGAGCCGGGGTAGGTCGGGTCGTCACTGCGGTCGGCGATCCTCTGCAGGGCTCGCTCGTGCTTCAGCGCCCCCTCTGCCGACACGCAGTCGAGGAGCTTGGTGAAGGTGTTGTTGGTCCGCTTGTCGCAGGATCCGTGGCCATGCGCCGGATGTGCCGACGCCGCGACCGCCGGTGTCAACGCGCCGATCAGCGCCGTCGCAAAGACGGCACCGCCAACGCGCTTCCAGCGCTTGAACGAGAGTTGACTGGTCAACGTGGGTCTCCTCCGAGTAGGGCCCAGCCCCGTGAGGGGCAAGGTGTGACCCGGGTCATGCTAGGAGCCGCACGGCCAAACCGACAGGCCCCCCGTCATCGGTCGCCGGTCTCGGGGTTAGTCGAGGGAGGCAGGGTGCCGTAGCTGTTGCGGTAGGTCTTGCCCTTCTTCGGGTGCGTGAACCGGAGCGCGGCCCAGGTGTCGTCGATGCGCAGGCAGGTGCTCTCCACCATGCCGGAGTCGTAGCCGATCTCGATGACGCTCGGCAGGCCGAGGTCGGAGCCGAGCCTGCCGCCCTTCGGCCACGAGACCCACAGCTTTCCCCGTGGCGCGACGTGCGGAACGAGGGCCGGGAAGTCCCGGCGCAGCTGCTCCCGGGTCCTGACGAACAGGTGGAGGTAGTCGACCTCCCCCTCCAGCGGCTCCACGACCACGACGTCCGGAAGCCGAAGGGCCTCGACCGCCTCCTCGGGCGCACCCACCAGGTGCGCGGTCCAGCCGGACTTGATGCCCATCTTCTCTGCGACCGTGCGGGAGCTCGTCACGTTGCCGGTCCTCCCTCTGCGTCGTCGGCGGAAGCTGCTTCCCGATCGTGCGGTCGCGGCGTGCCAGTCGCGCCGGTCATCAGGTCTCGGGAGCTCGCAGGCTACGCCGGGCCACCGACTCAGACGTTGAAGCGGAACTCCGCCGAACCACGTCGCGAAACAACCTCTGCGGTGAGCGCCGCTCTCATCTCATCGTGGGCGGGACCGAGCGCGTTCGCAGGGTCGCGCCACCTGACCGGGTCGTAGAGCCAGACGGGCTTGCCGATGATCTCGGACGGCTCCCACTCGTACCGAGGCCAGATGTGGCAGTGGAGGAACGCGTCAGTGTTCCCGAGGATCTCGACATTGAGCCGACGGTATGCCGCATCGGCCCGCCGGCAGACGGTCTCGACCGCGTCAGCGAGGAGATCGACGTCCGCCAGATAGCGGAGCCGCTCGGGGCGCGGGAGATCTGAGAGACGGTCGATTCCCGGCGTCTTGGTCAGGGCGAGCGAGTAACCGGGGAGGAACTGCACGTCGCCGATGACCGCGAACGCCGCGGAGAGCTCGGCGAGCACCGTCGGGTTGCGGCCGTCGATGGCTGACTCGACGCGGTCCTCGCGCCAGTCTGGCGGCTCGTTCATGACGGGGAGGCTACGCAACAACCTCAGCCCGTGCGTGGCCCACCAGTTGAACGGCAACTACACGTTGAAGCGGAACTCCACGACGTCGCCGTCGACCATCACGTAGTCCTTGCCCTCCATGCGGACCTTGCCGGCCTCCTTGGCCTTGAGCATCGAGCCGGCGTCGACCAGGTCGGCGAAGGAGACGATCTCGGCCTTGATGAAGCCGCGCTGGAAGTCGGTGTGGATCACGCCGGCCGCCTCCGGGGCGGTCGCGCCCTGCGGGATCGTCCAGGCGCGGGACTCCTTGGGACCGGCGGTGAGGTAGGTCTGCAGCCCCAGGGTCTCGAACCCGACCCGGGCGAGGACCTCGAGGCCCGGCTCCTCGACGCCCATCTCCTGGAGCATCTCGCGGGCCTCGTCGTCGTCGTCCAGCTCGACCAGCTCGGCCTCGAACTTCGCGTCCAGGAAGATCGCCTCCGACGGGGCGACGATCTCGCGCATCCGGGTCTTGAGCGCCTCGTCGGCCAGCTCGTCGGCGTCGCAGTTGAAGACGTAGATGAACGGCTTGGCCGTCAGCAGCGACAGCTCGCGGACCAGGGTGCGGTCGACCTTCGTCGCGATGATCGGCGTGCCGGCCTCGAGGTGGCCGAGCGCCTCCTTGGCAGCCTCGAGGTTGGCGACGACCGACTTGTTGCCGCGCGCCTCCTTCTCCAGCCGCGGGATCGCCTTCTCGACCGTCTGCAGGTCGGCGAGGATCAGCTCGGTCTGGATCGTGGAGATGTCGTTGGCCGGGTTGACCTCGCCGTCGACGTGGGTCACGTCCTCGTCCCGGAAGACCCGCGTCACCTGGCAGATCGCCGCCGACTCCCGGATGTGGGAGAGGAACTTGTTGCCCAGCCCCTCACCCTCCGACGCTCCGCGCACGATGCCGGCGATGTCGACGAACTCCACCGTCGCGGGCAGGATCTTGGCCGACCCGAAGAGCTCGGCGAGCTGGGGGAGTCGCTCGTCCGGGACCCCCACCACCCCGACGTTCGGCTCGATCGTCGCGAACGGGTAGTTCGCCGCGAGGACGTCGTTCTTGGTCAGAGCGTTGAAGAGCGTGGACTTGCCCGCGTTGGGGAGTCCGACGATGCCGATGGTGAGAGCCACGGGCGGCAACTCTACGGCGCCGTACGACGGCCTCCGAATCAACGGCTCCCGTGGCCCCCGCCCGGGTGGGCGGTGGGTCCGGCACCCTGTCAGGACCCGGAACGGTGCCGACCCCACCGCCCCCACCCAGCACCACCGCGACCCAGAGGACCAGACACCCGGACCGTCCTCGCACAGTCACTAGGGTGGCCGACGTGCGCATCGCCACCTGGAACGTCAACTCCCTCCGCTCCCGCATCGACCGCGTCGAGGCCTTCCTCGACCGTCACGAGATCGACGTCCTGGCGCTGCAGGAGACCAAGGCGCGCGAGGACCAGCTGCCGCTGATGGGGATCGAGGCGCGCGGCTACGAGACCGCGGTCGCCGGGGTGAACCAGTGGAACGGGGTCGCGATCTTCAGCCGGGTCGGGCTCGACGACGTGCAGGTGGGCTTCGACGGCATGCCCGGCTACGGCGATCCGGTGGCCGCCGAGGCGCGCGCGATCGGCGCGACGTGCGGCGGCGTACGCGTGTGGTCGCTGTACGTGCCCAACGGCCGCAAGCCCGACGATCCGCACTACGTCTACAAGCTGGACTGGCTGGCGCGGCTGCGCGAGGCCGCGACCGCCTGGCAGGGCGGTGAGACCGCACTCGTCGGCGACTGGAACGTCTGCCCCACCGACGAGGACGTCTTCGACGTGTCGCAGTTCGCCAAGTCCACGCATGTGACGCCGCCCGAGCGTGCCGCCTTCCAGGCCTTCCTCGACGACGGGTACGTCGACGTGGTCCGTCCGCACACGCCCGGGCCCGACGTCTACACCTACTGGGACTACTACCGGCAACGCTTCGAGCGCAATCGCGGTCTGCGCATCGACTTCGTCCTCGGCTCGCCGTCGTTCGCCCGGCGGGTCACCGGGGCGTTCATCGACCGCGACGAGCGCGACCCGGCCCAGGGCGCCGGCTCGCCGTCCGACCACGCGCCGGTGATCGTGGACCTCGGCGACTGACTCGGCGGTGTCGGTGGTCGCGGCCATGCTGGACTCATGGAGATCCTGACGCTCTTCCTCACCCTCCTGGTGGGCCTCGCCCTCGGAGGGGTTGTCGGCCTGCTCTGGGCGCGGTCTCGCCCAGAGCACGCCGCCGGGCTCGTCGACCAGGCCGAGGTGATGCAGGGGTTGGACCGGCTCAGCGACCAGATGCAGCACCTCGACCGGGCCCGGGCCACCTGGCAGGGGCACTTCGACGCGCAGGTCGGCCAGCTCCAGACCGAGACGCGCGCGCTGTCCACCGCCCTGCGCAAGCCGCAGGTGCGCGGCCGCTGGGGCGAGCTGCACCTGCGCCGCGCGGTCGAGCTGGCGGGGCTGGTGGACCGCTGCGACTTCGACGAGCAGGTCCGCCTCGACGACGGCGCCCGGCGCCCCGACCTGGTCGTCCGGCTCGTCGGGGGCCGCCAGGTGGTGGTCGACGCCAAGGTGCCGCTCGACGCCTACCTCGACGCCACGTCGACCGAGGACGACGACCAGCGCGCCCACCACCTGCGCCGCCACGCCGGCCAGCTGCGCACCCACATCGACGCGCTCGGGTCGAAGCGCTACTGGCGGTCCCTCTCGGAGACCCCGGAGTTCGTCGTACTGTTCGTCCCGGCCGAGTCGTTCCTCGCGGCCGCCCTCGAGACCGACGGCTCGCTGATCGAGTACGCCGCGACCCGTCAGGTCGTGCTCGCGACTCCCACCACGCTGATCGCCCTGCTCCGCACGGTCGCCCACGGCTGGAGCCACGAGGCGCTGGCCGACCAGGCCCGCGAGATCCACGAGCTCGGACGCGAGCTGCACGGCCGGCTGTCCAGCATGAACGGCCATCTCGACCAGCTCGGCCGCTCCCTGAACGCCGCGGTCGGCCACTACAACCAGACCGTCGGCTCCCTCGAGTCGCGGGTCCTGGTGAGCGCGCGCCGGTTCGGCGACCTGCCCGCGCCGCGCCAGGTGGAGTCCGTGGGCCGGTCGATACCACCCACCGACCTGCGCGTCGTGGAACGGCGCGCCGCCGACGCCGAGGAGGGGCCGGACCCTACCGTGGCGCTGTGAGCAAGCGAACCCTCTGGGAGGAGGGGCGCGAGCCGGGCCACCAGGTCGTCGCGCTCTCGCTGGCGCTCGCCCTCACGGCGGTCGTCATCGACCAGGCCCTGTTCGGCGGGGTCGGCCTCTTCTTCGACCTCTGCTTCGTGCTCATCTGCGTAGCGGCGGGCCTCGCCGTCCGACCGCGGGACTTCTTCACCGTCGGCGTGCTGCCCCCGCTGCTCATGGTGGGGGTCTTCACCCTGCTCGGGATCGCCCGCCCCGCGATGATCGCCGACCCAGGTGACGGCGTGATCCAGGCCGTCGTCTCCGGTCTCGGCCACCACGCGACGGCGCTGGTCACCGGCTACCTGCTGTGCCTGGCGATCCTCGCCGTCCGACACCACGTGCTCACCCGCGACGCTCAGGTCGCGTCGAAGCGCCCCGGGTCGCCGGCTCCGACCCGCAGCACCTCGGGATAGCCCTCCGCCCAGTCCACGACCGTGGTGGGCTCGGCCAGGGTCTCGCCCGCCTCGACGACCAGGTCGACCTGGTGGTCGAGCTCCTCCTTGATCTCCCAGCCCTGGCTGCGCGGCTCGGTCTCGTCCGGGAGGATCAGCGTGCTGGTCAGCAGCGGCTCGCCGAGGTCCTCGAGCAGCGCCTGCACGAACCGGTGGTCGGGGATCCGGACGCCGACCGTGCGCTTCTTGGCGTGCATCAGCCGGCGCGGCACCTCACCGGTGGCGGGCAGGATGAAGGTGTACGGACCCGGCGTGGCCGCCTTGATCGCGCGGAACGCCGCGTTGTCGACCTGCACGAACTGGCCGAGCTGCGCGAAGTCCTTGCACATCAGCGTGAAGTGGTGCTTCTCGTCGAGGCCGCGGATCCGCAGGATCCGGTCGCGACCGTCCCGGTTGCCGAGCTGGCAGCCCAGCGCGTAGCCGGAGTCGGTCGGGTAGGCGATCAGCTGATCGTCGCGCAGTGCGTCGGCGATCTGCCCGACCATCCGGGGCTGCGGGTTGTCGGGGTGTACGTCGACGTAGCGGGCCATGGCTCGACCTGCCTCAGACCCGGCCCGCGGCCTTGAGGTCGCGGCGCAACTCGGGCGGGAGCGCGAAGATCAGCGACTCCTCGGCACTGTGCACGGCCTGGGCGTCGGGGTAGCCGCGCTCGGCCAGGAACCGCAAGACGCCCTCGACGAGCTCCTCGGGCACGCTCGCGCCGGAGGTGACGCTGACGGTGCTGACCCCGTCGAGCCAGGCCTCGTCGATCTCCGTGGCGTCGTCGACGCGGTAGGACGCCTTGGCGCCGGCCTCGAGGGCGACCTCGACGAGCCGCACCGAGTTCGAGGAGTTGCCGGAGCCGACCACGATCACCAGGTCGGCGGACGCGGAGATCTCCTTGACCGCGAGCTGGCGGTTCTGGGTGGCGTAGCAGATGTCGTCGCTGGGCGGGTCGAGCAGGTCGGGGAACCGCTCGCGGATCGCCGCCACGGTCTCCAGGGTCTCGTCGACCGACAGCGTGGTCTGCGACAGCCAGGAGACCCGCGAGGGATCGCGGACGACGATGCCGGGCACGTCGGCCGGGCTCTGCACCAGCTGGATGTGGTCGGGGGCCTCGCCCGCCGTACCCTCGACCTCCTCGTGGCCGGCGTGGCCGATCAGGAGGATGTCGTAGTCCTCGTTCGCGAACCGCTTCGCCTCGTGGTGCACCTTGGTGACCAGCGGGCAGGTCGCGTCGATCGTCTTGAGGTCACGCTCCGAGGCCTGCTGGTGCACGGCGGGCGAGACGCCGTGAGCGGAGAAGACCACGGTCTCACCCTCGGGGACCTCGTCGAGCTCCTCGACGAAGATCGCGCCACGCGACTCCAGGTCGGCGACGACGTGCTTGTTGTGGACGATCTGCTTGCGCACGTAGACGGGCGAGCCGTACAGGTCCAGGGCCTTCTCGACGGTGATCACCGCGCGGTCGACACCGGCGCAGTAGCCCCGGGGCGCGGCCAGCAGGACGGCGCGGTCACGCCCGTCGGCCTCGTCCGGCGACAGGATCGGCGGCATGCCCATGTCGGTCGGTAGGTCGGTGGTCATGCGAGCCAGTCTAGAGACGTCGGCGCTATCCCCTAATCTCGCGGCATGGCCCTGGAGACATCACTCGAGTCCCCGGCCCCGGTGCGCCAGATCGCGAGCGCGATCGCGGGCTGGGTCGACCGGCTCGGTGCGGTGTGGGTGGAGGGGCAGGTCGCCCAGGTCAGCCGACGTCCCGGCCTGAACACGGTGTTCTTGACGCTGCGCGACGCCGTGGCCGACATCTCGGTCCCGGTCACCTGCTCGCGCACCCTCTTCGACGGCCTCAACCCGCCGGTGGTGGAGGGGGCGAGCGTGGTCATCCACGCGAAGCCGTCCTACTACGCCAACCGGGGCACGCTCTCCCTCTACGCCCGCGACATCCGGATGGTCGGTCTCGGCGAGCTGCTCGCCCGCCTGGAGCGGCGCCGGCAGCTGCTCGCCGCCGAGGGCCTGTTCGCCGCCGAGCTCAAGCAACCGCTGCCGTTCCTGCCGGGCGTGGTGGGGCTGGTGACCGCCCCCGACAGCGCCGCCGAGCGCGACGTGCTCGAGAACGCCCGGCGTCGATGGCCCGCCGTCCGCTTCGAGGTCGCGTACGCCGCCATGCAGGGTGCGCGGTCCGCCAGCGAGGTCATCGAGGCGGTCGAGCGGCTGGAGCGCGACGTGTCCGTCCAGGTGATCGTGGTCGCGCGTGGAGGCGGCTCGGTCGAGGACCTGCTGCCGTTCTCCGACGAGGCCCTCATCCGGGCCGTGGCGCGGGTGCGCACACCGGTGGTCTCGGCGATCGGGCACGAGCCCGACCAGCCGCTGCTCGACCTCGTCGCCGACGTCCGTGCCTCGACACCCACCGACGCGGCCAAGCTGGTCGTCCCTGACGTGGTCGAGGAGGTCCGCAACGTCGAGCGGGCCCGCGACCGGATCCGGAGCGCCCTGCACGGCTGGCTGTCCCGCGAGCAGGCGGGGCTGGACGCCCTCCGCTCACGACCGGCCCTGGCGGACCCGCGCAACCTGCTCGATGCGCGTCGCGACGAGGTCCGGATGCTGCGCGACCGCGCGCGGCGCACGGTCGGACACGCCCTCGACC
>JBAWHI010000265.1:0-2642 GCA_049593675.1 Nocardioides sp. | reverse complement strand
GGGGTGCCGGCCCCGGGGCCGTCGGCCTGGGCAGGTGGGGCGATCACCACCAGGAGTCCGACGAGGGCCGTGGCCAGGGCGGTCAGGACAGCTGCAACCCGAGAGGTGATCACGATCACAGACCCTAAGGCCAGCGAGGACTATCCGAAAGGGAGTGGCTCCGGGGCGAGCGAGACGGCCTTCGCGCGCGCGGCGGTCAGCCGTCGCCGGTGGTGCTGGCGGCAGAGCACCTCGTAGGCGACGTCGGCCGGCGGCTCGTCGACCGCGTCGACGTCACCGACCACGATCACCTCGCCCTCCACGACCATCGCGCCGTTCTCGGTCCGGGCGTTGTGGGTGGCGCGCTTGCCGCACCAGCACAGCGCTTCGACCTGCAGCACGTTCATCCGGTCCGCGAGCTCGACCAGCCGGGCACTGCCCTCGAACAGCTGGGTCCGGAAGTCGGTGAGGATCCCGAAGGTGAAGACGTCGATCTGCAGCTCGTCGACCACCTTGGCGAGCTGGTCGATCTGGTCGCGGCGGTAGAACTGCGCCTCGTCGCAGACCAGGTAGTCGATCCGCCCACCCTGGGTCAGCGAGTCGACCACGTAGCGCCAGAAGTCGAAGTCCGGCCCGACCTCGACGGCCTCGTGGGTCAGACCGAGACGGCTGGAGAGCTTGGCCGCGCCGGCACGGTCGTGCGTGGTGAACAGCCGGCCCACCCGACCCCTGGTCGCGTGGTTGTGGTTCGTCTGGAGCGCCAGGGTGCTCTTGCCGGAGTCCATGGTGCCGGTGAAGAAGTGCAGTTCAGCCACGGAGCGCAATCCTGTCACGCTCCGGCAGGATGGGGGCATGGCGACACCCCTGATCTCTGCCGCCGAGCTGCGCGAGCTGCTCGGGTCCGTGACCGTCCTCGACGTGCGCTACCGCACCGGTGGTCCGGGCGGACGCGTCGAGTACGAGCGCGGACATGTGCCGAGCGCCGCCTACGTGGACCTCGACCGGGACCTGGCATCGGCCCCGGGCGCAGGAGGGCGGCACCCGCTTCCGGCGCCCGAGGACTTCGAGGCGGCGATGCGTCGGGCCGGGGTCCGCGACGACCGACCGGTCGTCGTCTACGACGACTGGTCCGGACTCGCTGCCGGCCGCGCGTGGTGGCTGCTGCGCTACCACGGCCACCCGGACGTCCGGGTGCTCGACGGCGCCTGGCCCGCCTGGGTCGAGGCCGGGGGAGCGGTGCACACGGGCTCGACCCTCGCCGGACGTGGGGCGTTCACGGCCCGTCCGGGCGCGATGCCCGTCGTGGAGGCCGAGGACCTGCTCGACGTACCGGTGCTCGTGGATGCACGAGCACCCGAGCGATACCGCGGCGAGGTCGAGCCGATCGACCCGGTCGCCGGCCACATCCCGGGTGCCGTGAACGTGCCGACGTCGACCAACCTGCGAGCCGACGGCCGGTTCCGCTCCGCGGACGAGCTGCGGGCGCTCTACGCCGCCGCAGGTGTCGTCGACGACGATTCCGCCGTCGGGGTGGGCGTCGCGGCCTACTGCGGATCGGGCGTGACGGCCGTGCACGACATCATCGCGCTGGAGATCATCGGCATCCGGGCGGCCCTCTATCCGGGCAGCTGGTCCGGGTGGGTCGCCGACCCGGCTCGACCGGTCGGCCGGCCCGCCGCTGACGGGCCGTGACCACCGACGCGCGGACGGCGTCGGTCAGTCCTGGCCGCCGCCGCCGAACATGATCTCGTCCCAGCTCGGGACCGAGGCCCGGCCCCGGGTCTTCTTGACCGGTCGCCGGGTGGGCGGCTCGTCCTCGGCAGCGGCGTCCTGCGCCTCCTCGCGGAGCTCGGCCTCCTGCTGCTCGACCTCGGGGTCGGTCGGCGGCTCCTCGTCGAGGAAGGCCTCGACCGGCTGCTCCGAGACGAGGTCGATGGCGTCGTCACCGAGCGGCAGCTCGTCCCCCAGGGGCAGCTCGTCGTCCTGCACGGCACTGAGCCGGCGCTCGCGCACCTGCCGCAGGTCGTCGTGGTGCACGGGAGCGGCGGTCACCGACTCGCCGACCAGCCACCGGGCGTCGTCGTTGTCGAGCGTGACGTAGTTGCCGGGCGCGTCGAAGGTGAGCGTGGCGGTGCCGCTGCGCTCGCTGACGGCGAACCCGGCGGTCAGCGACCAGCGGCCGTCCTCGCGGCGCCAGGCGTCCCACTCGACGCTTCCGGGGTCCACGTTGAGCGCACGCAGGTGGCCGGTGACGGCCTCGCCGAGGGTCCGCGCACCGTGCGGGGCCGAGCCCTCGCTGCGGCGTACCGACGAGCGCTGCGCGCGCTCGGCGACGTGCTGTCGCTCGGCGAGGACGGGTGCGGCGAACGCCATGATCTTGTCGACGGACGTCTGGGCCGCCTGTGCCACCGCCTCGGGCGTCTCACCCGCACGGATGCGGGCCTGGATGTCGCGCGGCCGGAGGGCACTGTCCATCTTGTTCTCCAATCGGCGGGAGCGGTCCTCTCCCAGTGCGGCTCGCAGGCGCGTGTCGATCTCGACGGTGTGGTCGTTCCCGTCCTCGTCGACCAGGAGCAGGCGCCGCCCGTCATCGCTCACTCCGGCGAGCGTGAGGTGCGCCATGGTGGGTCGTGCTCCTGTCCCATCGTGCCTACGGTGCGCTG
>JBAWHI010000264.1:0-37732 GCA_049593675.1 Nocardioides sp. | reverse complement strand
GGCCTGGCGGGCGAGGTCCTCGATGATCGCGTGCACGTGCTCCTCGGCCGCGTCCGCGAGCTGAACGAACGGGCCCCAGCTGGACCGGTCGGACGGGATCTCCGTCTCCTCCAGCCAGCGGCCGTTCACGTGGCCGAAGAGGTCGTCCTGCGGCCGGATGTCAGGGTCCATGCCCTCGCGGGCGTCGTCGAGCGTCGTCACCCTGTGACCCTAACCGCCGCCACCCCCCGACGGCACCCGGCTTCGCCCTGGGCGAACGTGGGGGGTGGTGGGGTGGTGGGCCGTGTCGGAATCCCCGGTCGACCGGGGATTCCTGACGTTGTCGGCCGTTGCAACGCCTGACAACGTCAGGGGACACCTGACGAGTAGGGCTACCGTCGGGGTCATGACCGATGCTCCCGCCGACGCGCTGCGCGTCGTGGCCACCATCCCGATCGACCCGGCGAAGGCCGGCGAGGCTGCGACCGCGCTCGCCACCCTCGCCGCCGCTTCCCGTGCGGAGGAGGGCTGCTACGTCTACGAGGTCTACCAGTCCGGCGCCGTGCCCGGCCTGTTCATCACCGTCGAGGCGTGGCGTTCGCAGGCGGACCTGGACGCCCACATGGGCACCCCGCACATCGCCGAGGCGTTCACGGTCCTGGGCGGTGCGATCAGCGGCGAGGTGGCCGTGCACCCGCTCACGTCCGTCTGAGGGCCCTCGGCTGCCGTCGAGACACCCCAGATGGCCCCTGGAGTGGGTGAATCGGGGCCGTCTCAGGTGTCTCGACGCGCCAGCAGCCTCAGCGCACCCGCACGACGGACTTGCCGAGGGTCGTGCGGGCGTCCATGTCGAGCAGCGCCCGGCCGAAGTCCTCGAGGGCGTACGTCGCGCCGATCGGGGGCTTGATCACGCCCGACTCCAGCATCGGGAGGAGCTCGGCCCACTGCTGGTGCATGTAGCCGGGCCGGACCATCGCGTAGGCGCCCCAGCCCACGCCGCGGACGTCGACGTTGTTGAGCAGCAGCCGGTTGACCTTGACCTGGGGGATGCCCTGGCCGGCCGCGAAGCCGACGACGAGCAGCCGGCCCTGGGTGCCGAGGACCCGCAGTGAGTCGGTGAAGGCGTCGCCGCCGACGACGTCGACGATGACGTCGACACCGGCACCGCCGGTCAGCTCCTGGACGGCGTCCTTGAACCCCTCGAGCAGCACCGCCTCGTCCGCGCCCGCCGCCCGCGCGACGGCCGCCTTCTCCGGCGTGCTGACCACGGCGATCACCCGCGCGCCGTACCCCTTGGCGACCTGGATCGACGCGGTGCCGACGCCGCCCGCGGCGCCGTGGACGAGCACGGTCTCGCCGGCCCGGAGGTCGCCGCGCTCGGCCAGCGCGAACTGCGCGGTGAGGTCGTTCATCGGCAGCGCCGCGCCCTCGTCGAAGGAGAGGCTGTCGGGCAGCGCGAAGGTGGACGTCGCGGGGTTGGCGACGAGCTCGGCGCCGCCCCCGTAGCCACCGACCCCGGCCACCCGCTGCCCCGGCTCGAAGCCCGCGGGGCCGGACACGACGACGCCGGCGAAGTCGACGCCGAGGGTGAACGGCGGCTCCGGCTTCAGCTGGTACTCCCCCTTGCTCAGCAGCAGGTCGGGGAAGGAGACGCCGACCGTGTGCACCTCGACGAGGACGTCGTCGGGGCCGGGGGTGGGAGGGGGTACGTCGCGGACGACGACGTCCGCGGGACCGGTGGTGTCGAGGACCTGGGCTGCTCGCATGCTCGCGAGGCTAGCGGGCGCTCAGCGCGGTGCGACCAGGCGGTTCATCTCGAAGTGCATCGGGTCGGTGTAGCGCCAGTCGCCGCCCCACGCGAAGCCCCAGCTCTTGAAGATGCGCACGACGTCGCGGTCCATCTCGCCCACGGTGCCGCGCTGGTTGCCGGGCGTGTTGAGGTCGAGCGCGAGGCCGAAGGCGTGGTTGGAGAGCGTCGTCGACCCGGCGATGAAGCGCGGGTAGTAGCAGCCGGCGTACTCGCCGGGGTGGATCTTGTCGGCGAGGCCGCGGACGACGATCTCCTCGAGCGCCGCGCGCAGCTGCGGGAAGACCATCTTGTTGCAGCGGATGCTGCCGAGGATCGGCACCGACTCGGTCGCGATGTGCGCGGCCTCCCACGCCGGGCTGGGAGCGATCCGCCCGCCCCCGAGCACCGTGTAGCGGTAGATCCCGACCGCGTCGGAGACCGTGCCGACCACGACGGCCGTCTGCACCGCGCCGGGGTCGAGACCCTCCCGAGCGACCACGTCGGTCATCTGCACCGATGCCTCGGTGCCGCGCAGGATCTGCTGGATCGGCTTGCGGAGGGTGCCGGGCGAGGTGTCGCCGGTGCGGATCAGCAGCGCGTTGCCCTCGGTCATCTCGAGGGTGTCGACCCAGGTCTCGTTGACGACGGCGTCGACCAGCCAGGACTGCTGGGCATAGGCGCCGACATGGACGGCCGGCGCGTCACTGGTGCTGCCGAGGGCGGCGAAGCCGGCCTCGTCGACCGGGATCCGCTTCCTCAGCGCGGGGCGCATCGCGAGCTCGCCGTTGGCCACCCGCCTCCACACGACGCCCGCATCAGCGCTCTCGGGTCTGATCACCCAGTTGCGGTAGGTCGCCGGATCGACCGCCGCGACGCGCAGCGCCCGGTTCTCGATCGGCACGGTGGCGAAGGCGAGCTGCTCGACGCCGGTCACCCCGTCCAGGTCCCGGATCGCCGCGACCGTCTCCTCCGGGATCTCCTGCGAGCCGTTGACCACGATGTCGGCCGGCGCGATCTGTCCGGTCCGCGGCCCGGGTGCGTCGACCGCGTGCTCCGGGTCGAGCGCCGGTGCCGCGCTCTGGCCGCCGGAGCCGGGCCCCGAGGCGCTGCTCGGGCTGCTGCCCGAGGTGCTGCCCGAGGTGCTGCTGGGTGCCGCAGGCTCGTCACCCGCCTGCGAGGACCCGTTGCAGGCGGACGCCAGCGCGACGCCGGTCACGAGTGCCGTCGTCCCGAGTGCGCGCCCCAGTCGCATGGAATCCTCCCCTGACCACCAGGCTACGTCGAAGCACCCGATCCGCCGCAGCGAGCACCGTCGGCGACGTCAGCCGCCGCCCGGTGCCCGGCGGCGGATCTCCTCGTTGATCGCGGGGACGATCTCGTGCAGGTCTCCGATCACGGCATGTGTCGCGCGGGTGACCATCGGAGCGTCGGCGTCGGTGTTGATCGCGAGGATGTGCTTCGCCGACGAGCACCCGGCCCAGTGCTGGATCGCGCCGCTGATGCCGCACGGGATGTAGAGGTCGGGCGAGATCCTCGATCCGGTCTGTCCGACCTGCTCGTGGTGCGGACGCCAGCCGAGCGACGTCACGACGCGAGAGACGCCCAACGCGGCGTCCAGCAGCTCGGCGAGCTCCAAGATGTCGGCGAACCCCTCGGCCGAGCCGGCTCCGCGGCCGGCGCCCACCACGACCTTCGCGGACGTCAGCGACCCGGAGCGGTCCGGCTCGGGGGCCTGGGACGACACCACCCGGGCGACCAGGTCGGCGTCGGCGACGGTCGGCGTCTCGACGACGACGGTGCCCGCGGCCGGCGTCTCGGCGGGGGCCGCCTCGACCGCGTGGCCGGCGACCGTGAGGACCGCCGGGCGCGCCGGCAGCGCCATCTCCTCGAGCGCGGCGCCACCGACCACCTGGCGGGTGACGACGAAGGGCGACAGGCCGTCGAAGGACAGCACATTGGCGGCCATGGGTACGCCGGCGCGCGCGGCGACGTGCGCCATCACCTCGTTGCCGCGCGGGGTGCCCGCGGCCAGCACGACCACCGATCCTGCCGACTCGCGCACCGACAGGACGCCGGATGCCCACGCCGCACCCGCGAACGCATCGAACGCAGCGCCGGTGAGTGCGTGCACCCGGCGGACGCCGTACGCCGCGAGCAGCTCGGTGAGCGCAGCGCCGGGCTCGCCGACGAGCACCACGTCGATCGGGACCCCGCCTCCGGCAGAGCTCAGCGACCGGGCGAAGGTGACTGCCTCGCGGGAGACCTCGACGGCCTCCCCGGCGGGAGTGGTCTCGACCAGGACCAGGATCATCGGGCCAGCACCCCCAGCCGCTCGAACAGGTCCACGACGGCCGGCGCGGCCTCGGGCCCGGTGCCGAGGATCTGCACCGAGGACGGCGCCGGGGCCGGCAGCAGCAGGCGCACCCGGCCCGGCCCGGCCGCGGGGGCGGAGGGCGCCCGCTCCTCGATCGGGACCTTCTTCGCCTTCATCCGGCCGGGAACGGTGGGGTAGCGCGGCGCGACGCCACCCTCCAGCACGGTCACCACCGCCGGCAGCGGCAGCCGGTAGGTCTCGTGCCCGTCCGGACCGGCGCCGCTGGCGGTCAGAACACCGTCGTCGACCGAGACGAGCGTGACGCCGTTGACGACCGGCCAGCCGAGCTCGTAGGCGAGGCGGATGCCGACCTGGAAGTCTCCGCTGTCCGCCGCGTCGTTGCCGAGGAGCACCAGGTCGTGCCCGTGGTCGCGCACGACCGCGGCGATCTCGCGCGCCACGTCGGCCGGCCCGAACGTCTGCGCGTCGGCGACCACGTGGGTCGCCGCGGTGCAGCCGACCGCGAGGGCCGCGCGGAGCTGCTCGACGGCGTCGGCATCACCCAGCGTGAGGACCGTCGTCGCGCCGCCGAGCTGCACGGCCAGCTCGACCGCGCACTCCTCGTGCGGGCTCATCGTGAAGCCGGCGTACCGGCCGTCGACGCCCTGCGCGTCCTCGGTCAGCACCACCTCGCTGGAGGAGTCGACCACCCGCTTGATGCAGACGAGCGTGCTCATCGGATGCGCTCGTTGGCGGGGTCGAGCAGCGCCGTCGCGTCGACGGAGGCGACGGTGACCGGGTAGAGCTCCTCCATGTAGGACACGGCCAGCTCGTTGCCGATCGACGCCTCGCCCGGCGGCAGGTAGGCGAGCAGCAGGTGCGTGCCGAGCGACGGCGCAGACCCGGCGGAGGTGACGTAGGGGTGGTGGCCGTGCCCGTCGGTCAGCGACGTGCCGTCGCGACGAAGGATCGGCTCCCCGCCGAGCATGTAGCGCTTGATCCCGCTGGCCGAGGTGTGGTCGTCGACGACCAGCGTGCACAGCACGGCGGCGGGTGCGCTGTCGCGCTGGGCGAGGTACGCCGCCTTGCCGATGAAGTCCGCCGCCTTGACCTTCGGGCGCTGCATGCCGGCCTCGACGATGCTGCGCTCGGCGTCGAGCTCGGCACCGAACGCCCGGTAGCCCTTCTCGATCCGGCCGGTCGTGCCGTAGACGCCGACGCCGACCGGGACGGCGCCGTGCGCCGACCCGGCCTCGAGCAGCGCGTCCCAGAGGGCGGCAGCGTCGTCGCGCGCGACGTAGAGCTCCCAGCCGAGCTCGCCGACGTAGGAGATCCGGGAGGCCAGGACACTGGTGCCCGCGACCCGGAGCTCGCGGCAGGTGAGGAAGCCGAAGCCGCCGTCGGTCAGGTCGTCCGCGGTCAGGCCGCCGAGGATGTCGCGCGCCCGAGGGCCCCAGAGTCCGATCGTGGCGACGTCGTCGGTGCGGTTGGTGAGGGTGGTGCCGGCCGGGACGTGGTCGCCGAACCAGAGCCGGTCCGCGGGCCCGTGCGCGGCGCCCGTGACGACCCGGAAGACGTCGTCGGCCAGCCGCATCACGGTGAGGTCGGCGCGGAACCCCCCGGCGGGGTCGAGCACCGGCGTGTAGACGACCTTGCCGACCGCGACGTCGCACTGAGCCACGCAGACGGTCTGCACCGCCTCCAGCGCCCCGGGGCCGGCGATGTCGAAGATCTCGAACGCCGACAGGTCGATGATGCCGGCGGCCTCGCGCATCCGGAGGTGCTCGGCGTTGATGATCGGGCTCCACCAGCGCGCGTCCCACTCGTGCTCGCGCGCCATCACGGCCGCGCCGTACTCCTCGACGAGGCCGGCGTTGGACTCGTACCAGTGCGGCCGCTCCCAACCGCCGGTCTCGAAGAAGACCGCGCCGAGCCCCCGCTGGGAGTCGTGCATCGCGGCCAGCCGCTGACCGCGATCGGACTCGTACTGCTCGGCGGGGTGGATGATCCCGTAGGTCTTGATGAACGACTCGGTGGTGCGCAGCCGGGTGTGCTCGCGGCGCATCTGGTGGGGGTGGAAGCGCGCGATGTCGCTGTGGCTGACGTCGATCTCGCAGTGGCCGTCGACCATCCACTCGGCCACCGCGCGGCCGACGCCCGGCCCCTCCTTGATCCAGACCGCGGCCGCGGTCCACAGCCCCTTGACGGCGCTCTCCCCCAGGATCGGGTTGCCGTCACAGGTGAGCGAGAGCAGGCCGTTGATCGCGTAGCGCATCTCAGCGCCCTCGGCGCCGAGCAGCCCGGGCATCAGCTCGTAGGCCTGCTCGAGCTGCGGGTCGAAGTCGTCGGAGGTGAAGGGCATCTCGGTCGGCGACAGCTTGGCCTGCTCGATCGAGGGGATCTCCTCGGGCTCGTGCAGGATCGCGCGGTGCGCGTAGGAGCCGACCTCCATGTCGGCGCCGTGCTGGCGCTCGTAGCAGTAGGTGTCCATGTCGCGCACGATCGGGAAGCTGATCTCGCCCTCGCGCTCGGCGAGCTGCGGGCACGGCCCGACACTGATCATCTGGTGCACCGCCGGCGTCAGCGGGATCGAGATGCCGGCCAGGTCGCCGATCTGGGGGCTCCACACGCCGCAGGCGATCACGACGTGCTCCGCGTCGATGTCGCCGCCGTCGGTGCGGACCCGGGCGATCCGGCCGTCGACGACGTCGAGGCCCGTCACCTCCACGTTGGGTACGACGGTCAGCGCCCCGGTCGCGAGCGCGCTCTCGCGCATGATGGTGCCGGCCCGCAGCGAGTCGACGACTCCCACGCTCGGCGTCCAGAAGGCGCCGATGAACTGGTCGGTCTCGATGAAGGGGACCTTCTCCTTCACGAACGCCGGGTCGACGAGGTGCGCCTCGATCCCCCACGCGCGTGCGCTCGACATCCGCCGGCGCAGCTCCTCCATGCGCGCCGGCGTGCGGGCCAGCTCGAAGCCGCCGCACCGGGTGAAGACCCCCATCTCCTGGTACTGCCGCACCGAGTCCAGCGTCAGGTCGGTGATCTCGCGCGAGTGGTCCACCGGGAAGATGAAGTTCGAGGCGTGCCCGGTCGATCCGCCCGGGTTGGGCAGCGGGCCCTTGTCGAGCTGCACGATGTCGCGCCAGCCGAGCCGCGCCAGGTGATGGACGAGGCTGTTGCCGACGATCCCGGCGCCGATGACCACGGCCTTGGCCGAGGGGGGGACGGTGGCCATGGCGCTCTCCGCTCTGTTCGCGCAGTTGCGTCATACGCAACGCGATGCGTGATACGAAACCGCCTCCAGCATCGCTCGACCCGGCCGACCGGTCAAGACCGAGTTCGGGCCCGACGACGGGCAGCCGAGCGGGCAGCCGAGCCGGCTGCTCAGCCGTGGCCGGCCGGATCCGACGGCGACCCGGTCAGCGCCGGCCCCAGCCGAGCCGGCGTGAGACCTCGTCCGCGGCCGCCACCAGCTGCGGCAGCACCGCCTCCACGCGCGCCTCGGTCAGCCGGAACGACGGACCGGAGACGCTCATCGAGGCGATGACGTCGCCGTGCGCGTTGCGGATGGGAGCCGCCACTGCGGTGAGCCCCTCCTCGAGCTCGTCCACCGCGACGGCGTAGCCGCTCTCGCGGACCTGCGCGAGCTCCGCTCGCAGCGTGGCCTTCGTGGTGATGGTGCCCGACGTGTAGCGCGACAGGCTGCCGAGCACCTCGGCGACCCGCTCCTCGTCCAGACCACTGAGCAGCACCTTGCCGTTGCTGGTGGCGTGCAGCGGGATGTGCTGGCCGACCCAGTTGTGCGGCTGCAGCGCCGACGAGCCCGCGACCTGGTCGAGGTAGAGCGCGGAGCTCTCGGAGAGCACGGCGATGTTGACGGTCTCGCCCGTGTCGGCCGCGAGCCGGCGACACACCGGCCGGGCCTCCTGGACCAGGTCGAGCCGCGCGGTGGTGGCACCGGCCAGCCGCAGCACGCCGACACCGAGGCGGTAGCGGCCGCGCTCGGTGGCCTGCTCCACCAGGCGGTGCGACTCCAGGGTGCTGACCAGCCGGAACGCCGTGCTCTTGTGGACGCCGAGCTCCCCCGCGATCTCGGTGACCCCGGCCTCGCCGACCCGGGCCAGGACCTCGAGGATGGTCAGCGCCCGGTCGACCGACTGGACGCCGGCGCTCGCGTCGTTCACGATGGCGACCCTAGTCGAGATCTGTTGCGCATCGCAGAGTCTGTTTCGAGCAGCGCAACCGCTCCCTCCGATGCCGAAGGTGGATCCGTGCCCTCTCTCGCGCCCCCGACGATCGCCGCGGGTGACTTCGTCCTCAACCTCTCCTGCCCGGACCGTCCCGGCATCGTCCATGCGGTGTCCGGGTTCCTGGTCGCCCAGGGCGGCAACATCGTGGAGAGCCAGCAGTTCGGCGACAAGCTGAGCGGCCGCTTCTTCATGCGCATCGACGTCGAGGTGCCCGGCGGCACGACCGCCGACGACCTGCGGACCGCGTTCGCCGACATCGCGGCCGAGTTCGACATGCGCTTCGAGCTGTGGGACGCCCGGGCGCCGTACCGCACGCTGATCATGGTCTCCAAGCACCTGCACTGCCTCAACGACCTGCTCTTCCGGGCCAGCACCGGCTCGCTGCCGATCGAGGTCCCGGCGATCGTCTCGAACCACCCGGACGCCGGCGAGATGGCCGCGTCGTACGGCGTGCCGTTCTTCCACGTGCCGGTCTCCCCCGAGACCAAGCCCGAGGCGGAGGCCCGGCTGCTCGAGCTCGTGTCGGAGCTCGACGTCGACCTGGTCGTGCTCGCGCGCTACATGCAAGTGCTCTCCGACGACCTGTGCCGCCAGCTGTCCGGTCGCGCGATCAACATCCACCACTCGTTCCTGCCGAGCTTCAAGGGCGCCAAGCCCTACCACCAGGCGTTCGACCGTGGTGTGAAGCTGGTCGGCGCGACCGCGCACTACGTGACCGGCGACCTCGACGAGGGGCCGATCATCGAGCAGGACGTGATGCGCGTCGACCACGCCTACGATCAGGACGCGCTGGTCGCGGCCGGGCGCGACGTCGAGGCCCAGGTGCTCTCCCGGGCGGTCCGCTGGCACACCCAGTCGCGGGTGCTGCCCAACGGGTCGCGCACCGTCGTCTTCCGCTGACGCGCCACCCGCCGGGCCACCGGCGTGGCCCGTGCGGGGCAGGGGGACTCAGTCGCCGAGCTCGGCACGCCGGCGTACGACGTAGGCCTCGAGCTCCTCGCGGATCGCCTCGTCCAGGGGCGGCTGCTCGTAGTCCTCGAGGCGCTTCCTCCACACGTCGGCGGCCCGGGCAGCGGTGTCCTTGGCGCCGCCACGCATCCACCGCTCGTAGTTCTCCGACGAGGAGAGGAACGGGCGGTAGAAGCAGGTGCGGAAGCGCTCCATCGTGTGCATCGCACCGAGGAAGTGCCCGCCGTGGCCGACCTCCTGGTGCGCGTCGAAGGCAAGGGAGGCCTCGTCGATCTCCATCGGCGTGAACTCGTGCTGCAGCATCTCGACCAGCTGCGTGTCGATCACGAACTTCTCGTAGCCCGACACCAGCCCGCCCTCGAGCCAGCCGGCGGAGTGCATCACCCAGTTGGCGCCGGCGAGGAAGGTCGGCAGCAGCGTCATCATCGCCTCGTAGCCGGCCTGCGCGTCCGGGACCTGGGAGGAGGTCATCCCTCCTCCGGTGCGGAACGGCAGCCCGAAGTGCCGGGCGATCTGACCGGTGCAGAGCAGCCCGATGCCGGACTCGGGCGTGCCGAACGTCGGCGACCCGGACTGCATGTCGATGTTGGACAGGAACGAGCCGAACACCACGGGGCAGCCCGGGCGGATCAGCTGCGAGAGCGCGATCCCGGACAGCGCCTCGGCGATCTGCTGCACCAGGGCCGCCGGGATCGTCACCGGCGACATCGCGCCCATCAGGATGAAGGGGGTCAGGACGACGGGCTGGTTGGCCGACGAGTACTCGAACTGCGCCTCCAGCATCCGGTCGTCCCAGCGCAGCGGGGAGTTGCAGTTGATCAGCGAGATCAGCGCGGGCGTCTCCTCGATCGCCTCTCGTGAACCGAAGAGGATCTCGGTCATCGCGATGGTGTCGCGGGCGTTGACCCCGGAGACCACGTTGCCCATGTAGACCTTGTCGGTCAGCGTCTGCAGCGCATAGGTCATGTCGAGGTGGCGACTGTCGAGCGGAGTGTCGTTCGGCTCGGTGACCACCCCACCGGCCGAGTCGAGCACCGAGAAGGACTGCGAGAGCTTCGCGAAGCTCTCGAAGTCCGCCATCGTGCCGTCGCGGCGGACGTCGCCCTCGCGCACGAACGGCGGCCCGTAGACCGCCCCGAAGGCCATCGCGTCGCCCCCGATGTGGAGCGAGTGCTCGCGGTTGCGCGCCTGGAGGTCGAACTCGCGTGGCGCCTTCGCGACCTGCTCCATCACGAACTCGGGGTCCAGGAAGACCGTGTCGTCCTCGACCCGCTGGCCGGCCGCGGCGAACAGGTCGCGCGCCCGTGCGTCGAGGAACTCGACGCCGATCTCGCTGACCAGCCGGCGCCAGCCGGCGTCCAGCGTGGCCATCGCGTCCTGGGACAGCACCTCGTAGCGCGGCATCTGGTTGCGGAACATCGCTCCTCCTGCCTAACCTCATGATGTGGGATCAGAGTTCCACAACATGGAACAGGACGGAAGCGGATGGCTCAGGCGGCAGCAGACGGAAGCACCGGCACCCAGGCGGTCGATCGCGCCGCCCAGCTCGTGGCGACGGTCGTGCACGCCGACGCGCCGCTGAGCTTCGCCGACCTCCAGGACTCCAGCGGGCTGGCCAAGTCGACGACCTCGCGGATGCTCGCGGCGCTGGAGCGCGCGGACCTGCTCGAGCGCGACGTCGACGGGTCCTATGTGGCCGGCAGCCTGTTCTGGCTCTACGCCGCCCGCCACGACCCCTGGGAGGAGCTCGTCCGCCTCGCGCGGCCGGCGATGGAGCTGATCTCCGAGGAGACCTCGGAGACCGTGCACCTCGCGGTGGCCCGGGGCGAGCGGGTCGTGCAGGTCGCCCAGGTGGACAGTCGCTACCTGCTCGGCACCCGCGACTGGACCGGGGTCGACGTGCCCGCGCACGCCTCGGCCCTCGGCAAGGTCCTCTACGCCTGGGACGCGCTACCCCTCCCCACCGACCCCCTCGAGGTCCTGACCGGCGACACCCTGGCCGACCCCGAGGCCCTGGTCCGAGACGGTGCCCGGGTCCGACAGCTCGGCTGGGCGATCACCGACGGGGAGCTCGAGGTCGGCCTCGCCGGTGTCGCGGTCCCCGTCCGGGGATCGCGCGGCGACGTCGTCGCCGCGCTCGGCGTCTCCGGCCCCACCCAGCGCCTCGACGGCCGGCTCGCCGAGCTCGGTCACCACCTGTCGTCCCACGCCGCGCGGCTGTCCACGCTGCTGCGCGGTCGAGCGCCCAAGGAGGGTGTGGCATGAACCCGGAAGAGATCCTGCAGGGCCTCTACGACGAGACCCTCGTCGGCAACGCCCCCCGCGTCCTCGAGCTGACCGAGGAGGGGCTGCGCACCGACATGGAGCCGCAGACGCTGCTCTTCGACGCGCTCATCCCCTCGCTCGAGGAGGTCGGCGCCCGCTTCGAGCGCGGCGACTTCTTCGTGCCGGAGATGCTGATCGCCGGTCGGGCGATGGCCGGCGCCATGGAGCGGCTGCGTCCGCTGCTCGCCGAGACCGGCGTCGCGACGGTCGGCAAGTTCTTGATGGGCACCGTCAAGGGCGACGTCCACGACATCGGCAAGAACCTCGTCAACATCATGCTCGAGGGGGCCGGCTTCGAGGTCATCGACCTCGGCGTGCAGGTGGCGCCGGAGAGGTTCGTCGCCGCGATCGAGGAGCACCACCCCGACGTCGTCGGGTTCTCGGCCTTCCTCACCACGACGATGCCGATGTTCAAGGCCAACATCAACGCCCTCGAGAAGGCCGGCATCCGCGACTCCGTCGTCGTGATGGTCGGCGGCGCACCCGTCACCCAGGAGTACGCCGACGCGGTGGGTGCCGACGGCTACGCCGCCGACGCCTCGGCCACGGTCAAGAAGGCCAAGGCGCTGCTCGACGAGCGGCGGGCCACGGTGCCGGCATGAGCCTGCACACGGTGCTCCGCTCGGCCACCAAGGAGGTCGTGCTCGGCCACGACCAGCGCTTCTGCCTGATCGGCGAGCGGATCAACCCGACCGGGCGCCGGATCTTCCAGGAGCAGCTGCGCGCCGGCGACCTCTCCGCCATCGAGCGAGACGTCCGAGCCCAGGTCGAGGGCGGCGCCGACGTGCTCGACGTCAACATGGGCGTCCCGCTCACCGACGAGCCCGAGCTGCTGGCGAAGGCGATCCAGCTGGTCCAGACGCTGACGGACCTGCCGATCTGCATCGACTCCTCGGTCGTCGAGGCGCTCGAGGCCGGGCTCTCGGTCTACCAGGGTCGTGCCCTGGTCAACTCCGTCACCGCCGAGGACGACCGGCTGGCCGCGATCCTCCCGCTGGTGAAGAGGTACGACGCCGCGATCATCGCGCTGCCCAACGACCACGACGAGATCCCGATGGAGGCCGACAAGCGTCTCGACCTCACCGCGAAGATCATCCGGGTCGCCACCGAGGAGTACGGCATGGACCGAGCCGACATCGTGATCGATCCGCTCGCGATGCCGATCGGCGCGGACACCGCCACCTCCCTGGTCACCTTCGAGGTGATGCGCCGGATCCGCGACGACTTCGGCGTCAACATGACCTGCGGCGCCTCGAACACCTCCTTCGGGATGCCGGACCGGCACACCCTGGGCGCGGCCTGGCTGCCGATGGCGATGACCTCCGGCCTGACCAGCGCGATCATGGACACCCGGACACCGCAGATCGTCGAGGCCGTCAAGGCCGCCGACGTGTTCTTGAACCACGACGAGTGGGGCATGGCGTGGATCGCCGCCCACCGGGCGAGGGCGGCCGCGTCGGCATGAGCGCACCGTGACGGACGAGCACGACGGCACCGGCCGCGTCGAGCTGTCCTTCACGGTCGGGGACACCGACCCTGAGCGGACGACCCGGCGCCAGGTCCGCGTGCCCCCGGGCGTCACCGTCTTCGACTCCGCCTCGTGGAACGGCATCGCCATCGACTCCACCTGCGGCGGGCACGGCACCTGCCACAAATGCCGGGTCCGGATCGTCGCGGAGGCCGAGGACGGTGCGGCAGCGCCGGCACCGACGCCCCCGATCACCCGGCACGACGTCAAGACGTTCACCCGCGAGCAGCTCGACGCCGGCTGGCGGCTGGCCTGCCTGGTCACCGCGACCCGAGACCTCGCCGTCGACGTACCTCCCCTCACCACCCGGCCCAAAGCCGCGACCGTCGGCGTCGGTCGTCAGGTGATCCTCCGCCCGGCCATCCAGAAGCGGTACGTCGAGCTCGACGAGCCGACCCTGACCGACCAGCGCACCGATCTGGCCCGGCTGCTGGAGGCGATCGACGACCTCGAGCCGACGCCGGACCTGCACGCGCTGCGCCGTCTGCCCACGGTGCTGCGCGCCGCCGACTACCGGGTCACCGCGGTGATCGTCGACGAGACGCTCATCGACGTGGAGCCCGGCGACACCACCTCGACCCAGCACGCGATCGCCTTCGACCTCGGCACGACCACCGTCGTGGCCACCCTGCTCGACGTCGCCACCGGCACCCCGGTCGCGGTGGCGTCGATGCTCAACCGCCAGCAGCCCTTCGGTGGCGACGTGATCACCCGGATCAGCGCCACGATGATGGACCCGAGCGCCCTCGATCGCCTGCGGACGGCTGCCGGCGAGACGCTCGCGACGCTCGCCGCCCAGGTGTGTGCCGAGGGCGATGTCGATCCCGCGCACGTCTACGAGGTGGCGATCGCCGGCAACGCCACGATGACGGCCCTCGCGCTCGGGATCGATCCCGAGCCGCTGGGCGTCGCACCGTTCATCATGGCGACCGCCCAGCCTCCCGACCTGCTGGCCACCGAGCTCGGTCTCATGCTGCACCCCCGGGCCCGGGTCGCCCTCTTCCCCGCCCTCGGCGCCTACGTGGGCGGCGACATCGTCGCCGGCATGCTCGCGAGCGGGATGGACCGCGACAAGCGCACCCGGCTCTTCATCGACGTCGGCACCAACTGCGAGATCGTGCTCAGCGACGGCGACCGGATCCTCTCGACGGCGGCCCCGGCCGGGCCGGCGTTCGAGGGGGGCGCGATCCGCTGCGGCATGCGCGCCGCGGACGGCGCCGTGGAGGTCGTGCGACTGCACCCGGAGGTGGAGGAGCAGGGCCAGCGACCGCCTCGCCCACCGGTGGAGCTCGGGGTGATCGGAGACGTCGAGCCCCGAGGTCTGTGTGGATCAGGGCTGGTCGACGCCGTCGCCGAGCTGGTGCGGGTCGGGTTGCTCGACGCCACCGGCCGCTACGTCGCCGACGACCATGCCAAGGAGGTCGCCCCCGCCCTCGCCGACCAGCTCACCTACATCGGTCAGGAGCGCGTCTTCGTGCTCCACCGGCCCGCACCCGACGCCGAGCCCGAGGACTGCGTGGTGCTCTCGCAGCGCGACGTGCGGGAGCTGCAGTTCGCGAAGGCGGCGATCTCGACGGGGTGGACGCTGCTGCTGGAGGAGCTCGGGCTCGAGCACCGCGACGTGCAGCAGGTGCTGCTCGCCGGGTCGTTCGGGAGCTATCTCTCGGCGGCCTCGGCGGTGCGGATCGGACTGGTGCCGCAGCTGCCGGTCCTCCGGATCGTCGCCGCCGGCAACGTGGCGGGCGAGGGGGCCAAGATGGCGCTGCTCTCGATCCGCGAGCGCGCGGGCGCCCAGGCGCTGCTCGGGGAGGTGACCTATGTCGAGCTCTCCGACCGCGCCGACTTCAACGACAAGTTCGTCGACCAGCTCGGCTTCGGCGGCTGAGCAGAGCGCTCGCAGACCCGCCCTCGACCCGGGAGCCCGCGAGCGGGTCGCCCTCGTCGCCTGCGGCGCGATCGCCCAGCCGTGCCAGGAGATCGTGGCCCGCACCGGCTGGCCGGTCGACGTGCACCCCCTGCCGCCGCTGCTGCACAACCAGCCCCAGCTGATCGCGGGCGAGGTGCGCCGACTGGCCGTCGAGCTGCGCGCGTCGTACGCCTCGGTCGTCGTGGGGTACGCCGACTGCGGCACCTACGGCGCCCTCGACACGGTCTGCGACGAGCTGGGCCTGGCCCGGCTGCCGGGCCTGCACTGCTACGACGTCTATGCCGGCGCCTCCCGGATCGAGGCGCTCTTCGCCGAACAGCCGGGGACCTACCTGCTCACCGACTTCCTGGTGCGGTCCTTCGCCAGGACCGTCGAGCAGGAGCTCGGGCTGGACCGCTGGCCCGAGCTCCGCGACGCCTACTTCGGCCACTACACGCGGGTCGTCTGGCTCGCTCAGTCACCCGACGCCGACCTGCGTCGCCTGGCCGACCAGGCGGCGACCCGGATCGGACTCCCCCTCGTCGTGGTCGAGACCGGCAGCGCGCGTCTCGAGCAAGCGATGTCCATGATCATCCCCAATTTTCGGTAGGGACGCATCAGGGCGGCACCTGGGCGCTCCTCCCCAGCATGAACCCACACCGTCGCCGGGTCCGCGTCGCGCTGGTGGACCGCTTCCGCCTCGTCACCCAGGCCCTTGATCTCGCTCTGTCCTCGTCGTGCCGGCCGATCCCCGTGCCGGTGCAGTCCCTGCACTCCACCGCAGAGGTGCTCACCGCGATCCTGCGGCGCCGCCCGGAGGTCGTCGTGCTCGGCGACGCGCTGGGCGGCAGCGTGGACCGCGAGCAGCTGGTCGAGGACCTCACCGCGCAGGGCTGCCGCGTGGTCGCCCTGGCCGACGAGCCCCTGGTACTCGCGCGACTGCGCCGCGCCGGTGCCGCCGCGACCCTGCCGCTCGACGGCGGACTCGCCGCGGTCCAGGCCGCGATCGAGGAGGTCGTCGAGCTCGCCCCACCCGTCCCGGCCGTGCCCGTGCCCTGGGCGCCCGACCCGCGCCGTGTCGTGCTCCACCAGCTCGGCAGCCTGACCCGACGCGAGCTCGCGGTGCTCGCGCACCTGATGCGCGGTCGGTCCGCCGCCGAGATCGCACGCGCCCACGTCGTGGCCGAGGCGACGGTCCGCACCCAGGTGAAGAGCATCCTGCGCAAGCTCGAGGTCCCCCACCAGCTGGCCGCGATCGCCCGGGTCCACCAGATCGGCTGGGAGCCGCCGTACCCGGAGGCCGCCTGAGGGCGAGGTTGCCCGAGCGGCCGACGCGGCCGCGTCCGGAGTGGTCTGATGGCGTCCATGACCGAGCTCAACCGCCTCCCCGAGCAGGGTGTCACCGACCGGACGGCCCTGGACCGGCTCCTCGACTCGCAGTGGTCCGGGGTGCTCTCGACGGTCGCGGACGGCGCCCCGCTCGCCGTACCCATGCTCTATGCCCGCGACGGCGACCGGCTGCTGCTGCACGGCTCGACCGGCGCCGGCACGCTGCGCGCCGTGGCCGCCGGGGCCCCGGCCGTGCTCACCGTCCTCGCGCTCGACGCCCTGGTCGTCGCGCCGACGACGTTCGAGTCGTCGGTCAACTACCGCTCCGCCACGATCCGGGGCACCCTCGCCCCGGTGGAGGACGCGGCCCTCGACGTGTTCTCCGAGGCCCTGATCCCCGGGCGTACGTCGGAGGTGCGGGCCGCCACGCGCAAGGAGCTGGCCGCCACGGCCGTCCTGGCGCTCCCGATCGACGTCGACAACTGGCTCCTCAAGGTCGCCGCGGACTGGCCGGCCACGCCCGAGGAGGCCGGCGCCGAGCCGGACGTGTGGAGCGGTCTGGTGCCGGTGCGCACGGTCCTCGACCCCCCGATCCCGGCGCCCTGGGCGCGGGACCTGCCGGTGCCGCCGTCGGTGCGACGGCTCAGCGAAGACGGCTGAGCAGGTCCTGGCGCCAGTCCTCGGTCTCGGCGATCTGGTTGAAGGTGAAGACGTGCAGCCCCTCGACGAGCGCCGTCGGCTCGCCGAGCGTGGGCGCGCACCTCTCGAGGAAGGACTCCCCCGTGAAGCCGCCCGGCGCGGCCAGCCGGGCGAACGTCCCCTTGTGCTTGGCGAGGAAGCGGGTCGACTCGCCGACCCCGATCTTCGTGGCCATCGCGAGCAGCCGGGTCCGATCGACCGGGCCGGGGATGCCCAGCAGGATCGGCATCGTGATGCCCCGCCCCCGCATCCGGCGCACCCAGACCCGGATCGCCGCGGGGTCGAAGGTCAGGTTGCTGACGACGTGGGTGGCGTAGCGACGCTTGTCCCACATCGCCTGCACGGTGAGGTCGTCGGTGATGGTGGGATGCGACTCGGGGTAGCCGGTGATCCCGACCTGGGCGAACGGGCGGCCCAGCCCGGCCAGGTCCTCGAGCAGCGACAGCGCGTCGGGGTAGTCGCCGGCCGGCGCAGCGTCGCCGCCGGGCACGAAGACCCGGCTGATCCCGCGGCCGGTCAGCCGGTCGCAGATCTCGGCGAGCTCCGACCGGCCGGTGACCATCCGGGCCGCGAGGTGGGGCACGACGAGGTAGCCGTGCCCCGCGAGGCGCTCGGCCAGGTCGAGGGTCGCGCCCAGCCCCTTGCCGGGCGAGGCGGTGACGGTCACGACCACGTCGTGCGGGACGTGGGCGAGGACCTTCTCCTCGGTCGACTCCGTGGGCAGCACCTCGTAGCGGGCCTGTTCCAGCAGCCGGACCATCGTCCGTGCGGACGACACTTTGTTGCGCATGGAGGAACTCGTTTCGTGATGCGCAGCGACGGTCCGAGTCTAGACCCGGATCAGCGCACCGTGAAGGAGCGCATCACGACCGGTCCGGGCCGCTCGAAGTCACCGATCGCCGCGAACATCGCGCACTGCTCCCCCAGCGCCCCCCACGGCTCGGGGTAGATCCGCCAGCGACCCGGCGCCTCCTCGTAGCCGTCCCACCACTCGGCGTCCGCAGGGGGCCGCGCCGGGCACGGACCCTGGCGCACCTCGATGCCGAGGCGGTAGCGGTCGTCGACCAGGGTGGCCGACACGGTCGCCGACTCCTGCTCCGGGTCGTAGGTGACGCTGCCGACCGTCGGGGTGGCCGTCGGTCCCGGCACCTCGAGCACGACCGGGATCCCCGGGCTGAGGGTGCCCCAGTCGGTCACCGCGACCAGCAGGACGCACTCGGAGCCCGCCTGGGGGTCGAGCAGCCACCGGTCCTGGCCACGCCGGTCGAGGCTCGACCAGTCCCTGGTGCTGGTCGGGCAGGCGCTCGGGTCGTCCCAGCTGCGGACCACGGCGAGCCGGGTGCCGGCAGGTGGCTGCCACGTGACCCGCCACCGCCACTCGTCGGCGAGCCAGGTCGGCGCCCCCACCGACGGGGCATCGGGCACCGGCGCCCAGCGCTCGATCTGCCGGACCGCCGCCGGCCGGCCGGCGCCGTACCGATTGACGATCTGCGCGCGGAAGCACCACAGGCCCCGGCCGTAGCGCGGGTCGGTCCACGACCCCGCCTGCGGGCGGACACCGACCCGCCGCTCCCATCGCTTCGGCGCCTTCGCGCACGACCGCGCCTGCCACGTCGTGATCTGCACGCGGGTGCCGGTCCGGACCTTCGCCGGGCCTCGCCACGTGATGCGCACCGGCGCCTCCTCGCTCTGACCTCCGGAGAAGCGGACGTCGCGCAGACGACCGGGGAGCGCCTCGATGAGGCACCGCGGCGGCGACTGCCTCGCCCGGCCGCCGTACATCCGCACGAAGCGGCGCAGCAGTCGCTTGTCGATCCAGCGGCAGTTGTAGTAGCCCGGCGCGGCGTCGGGCAGCGGCGGGCAGAGCCCGAAGTCGTAGACGGGATACATCAGCGAGCACTGCCCGCCGGTGTGGTCGAAGCCGAGCACGTGCCCCAGCTCGTGGGTGAGGAGCCGCCCGACCCAGACCCGGGTCTCGGCCCGATGAGGATCGGCGCGTCGGTACGCCGTCGACAGGCGCACGAAGTTGCGCGGCTGGTAGCCGAGGGTGCCGATGCCGTCCGCCCCGCCCGTCTCGCCGTAGCCGATCGTCAACCGGGCTCGGGCGGCACGGGTCTCGACGAACCTGATCCCCCCGCCGGACCGGTTCCAGTGCTCGATCGCCTGACGCAGGCTCCACTCCCACTTCGCGGGGAGGGTCTCGTGGTAGCGGATCGTCTTCCCCGGCCACGTCCGGATGCGCCACCGCAGCAGGCCCGGGTCGGAGGGCGGACCGACGACGTCCTCCGTGAGGTCGTGCGGCGGCACCGACGGCCCCCGGTCGTCGTCCGCGGTTACGACCGCCGTCGCCGTCGCCGCCGGGCCCGGCACCGCGGCAGCACCGAGCGGGAGGGCCGCAGCGACCAGCACCGCCACCAGGGCGCGGATCCGTGTCATGGCGCGAGTCTGCGCCGGGCCGAACCGTCCGCGCACCGGCGCCCCGGCGAATACCGAAGTCTGGCTAGAGTCCCGGGTTGCGGATCGTGAGCCACGAGATCGCACCGCCGACGGCGAGCAGCGCCGAGCAGATCCAGATCGCGGAGACGTACGCCGCGTCGAAGGCCGCCGCGTCGGCGTACTCGGCCCCGCTCAGGCCGACCACGAGTGGCAGCGCCGCGACCGACAGCAGCGAGCCGGCGCGGGCCACCGCGTTGCTGACCCCGCTCGCGATCCCCGCGTGCTCGTCGGGCGCCGCGGCCAGCACGGTCGCGGTCAGCGGAGCCACCATCAGCGCGAGGCCGATGCCGAAGATCGTCAGTCCGGGCAGGACGTCGGTCCAGTAGTCCACGTTCGGGCCGACCCGGGTGAGCAGCAGGGTGCCGAGCGCCATCACCAGCGGACCGATCGTCATCGGGATCCGCGGACCGATCCGGCTGCTGAGGGCGCCGCCGCGCGCGGCGAGCAGCAGCATGCAGACGGTGATCGGGAGGGTGGCCAGCCCGGCCTCGAGGGCGCCGTAGCCGCTGACGGTCTGCAGCTGGAGGACCAGGAAGAACAGCACGGCGCCGAGCGCGGCGTACACCACCAGCGTCATCGCGTTGGCCGCCGCAAAGGTGCGGTCGGCGAAGATGCCGAGCGGCAGCATCGGATGGTCGCTGCGGCGCTCGTCGACGACGAAGCCGACCGCTGCCAGCACCGTCACCACCAGCGCCCAGGCCGCGTAGGTGCCGCCCCACTCGATGAGGGCATAGGTGAGCCCGCCGAGCGCGAGCGCCGCGAGCACGGCGCCGACCAGGTCGAAGTCGCGGGGCGTGTGCGGGTCGCGCGTCTCCGGCACCGCCCGCTGGGCGACCCCGACGGCCACCGCGGCGAGCGGCAGGTTGACCAGGAAGATCCAGCGCCAGTCGGCGTACTGGACCAGCGCACCGCCCACGAAGGGGCCGATCGCGGCGGCGATGCTCCCGAGGCCGGACCACGCGCCGATCGCCTTCGGCCGGTCCGCGCGGACGAAGGCACCCTGGATCATCGCCAGGCTGCCCGGCATCAGCAGCGCGGCACCCAGACCCTGCAGGACCCGGGCCGCGATCAGCACCTGCGGGTTCGGCGCGATCCCGCACAGCAGCGACGCGGTCGCGAACCAGACGGTGCCGACCACGAACATCCGCCGTCTGCCGAACCGGTCGCCCAGCGACCCGCCGAGCAGGATGAAGGCGGAGAGGGAGAGCAGGTAGCCGTTCGAGATCCACTGCAGCTGAGCGAGCGATGCCTCGAGGTCGGCGCCGATCGTGCGCAGCGCGACGTTCACGACGGTGCCGTCGAGCAGCGTCATGCCGGAGCCGAGCACGGCCGCGAGGACGACCGCGCGGCCGGTCGCCGTACCGAGTCGTACTCCCGCACCCGATCCGGAGGCGTCGGTCACACCGCCAGCGTAGTCGGGGCGCCCCTGACGAGCGCGCTCGCGCGGTCCCCCTAGGATTCTGCAATGGCCCTTGCGTCCGCCGTCGAGGCCCGGCTCGCGGATCACGTCGATCGGCTGGGCCTCGAGCACCCACCCATCGACCTCGCCACCGTCGACTTCACCGTGCGCCGCCCACAGCTGCTCAACGAGCGCTACGGCCACGTCCTGGACTACATGGCGCGCGTCGAGCTCGAGGTCGACCGCAACGTCCTCGAGCTGACGACGCTGCTGCCGGACCCGCCCGAGATCGATCGCCGCTTCTACGCCGACGTGTGGCAGCCGCAGGAGACCCGCCACGGTCTGATCCTCGACGACCTGCAGGTGCATCTCGGGCGCCCGAACGCCGAGGCCGACCTGTCGTCGGTCGGCGCCAAGATCAAGATCCTCGGCGCGCTCGCCCACCTCGACGCCGTCCAGGACGTCTGCCGGATGATCTACTACCTGACCGGCATGGCCACCGAGCGCTCCGCGGTGCTGGCCTACAACCTTCTCCACGACGGGGTGGTCGACCTCGGCGAGGACGCGATCGCCCGGACCGTGGTGGCGCCGATCCGCCGCCAGGAGCCGGGCCACTACGCCTTCTACCAGCTCTCCGCACGCGGCCTGTGGGCCCAGCTCGCCGGCTGGCAGCGGTGGCTGGTGCGCCACCTGCGGCGCCTCTCGTTCGCCCCGGTCGGCTCCAACAACCCGGTCCAGCTCGCCGACTTCGGCGACGTGATGCGCAGCCTGGGCATCACCGACGACATCGACGACTTCGCCGCCCAGATCTCCCGCGTCGAGCGCGAGCTGCTGTGGGCGCACCAGCACGGCCTCAAGGTGCCGCCGTACGTCGCCCAGGCGTTCCGTGACGCGGTCGAGCTCGCGCGTGCTCGGCGGGGTGCGTGAGGCTGGATGGATCCCCGGTCGACCGGGGATTCCTGACGTTGTCGGGGGTTGCAACGCCTGACAACGTCAGGTGAAGCCTGACAACCCTCAGGTGCGCAGCACCCGGGCCGCGATCCAGGCCACGTCGTCGGCGGTCCGGGCAGGGGGGGCGGAGGGCTGCATCACGTGGCTGAGCACCACCCGGACCACCATGTCGATCGCAGCCTCCAGGTGGGCGGCGTCCAGGTCGATGGAGTACGGCGCGAGCCGCTCGCCCACGACCAGCTTGGCCGCCGCCAGCAGCGACTCGGCGTGCGTGGTCAGCAGGGGGAGCAGCTCGGTGTCGGCGCCGTGGGTGGCCGAGACCACCGCGTGCAGGAGCTTGTTGTCCTGGGCCAGCTCGAGCACGCCGCGCGAGGCCTCGCGGATCGCGCCGACCAGGTCGCTCGGATGGTCGTCGAAGGCTCGAGAGACGACCCCGAGGAAACGGTCCAGCTCGCGCAGGATCATCGCCTCGGCCAGCCCGGGCTTGGTGCCGATCTCGTTGTAGACGGTCTGCCGGCTGACCCCGACCCGGTCGGCCAGCGCCCCCATCGTGACCGTCGACCAGCCCGACTCCGAGGTCATCGCCGCGGCCGCGTCGACGATGCGCTCGCGCATCGTCGCAGCCAGGGTCATGACGCTCATCCTAGGAACGCCTCGACGCCCGCCTCAGGCGAGGGCGTCGGTGAGCGGCACGAAGTCGACCTTCTCGCGCACCCCGCAGTCCGGGCAGCACCACGCCGCGGGGATCTCCGCCCACGACGTACCGGCCGCGAAGCCCTCGTGCTCGTCGCCGTCCTCCACCCGGTAGGTGTAGCCGCAGCCGGGGCACCGGGCGGCCAGGACCTCCACCTCGTCCACGGTGTCGGCGGTGCTCCGCTCCGGCTGCTGCCCCTCCACCTCGACCACCGGGACGGGGTACTTCGCCAGGATCTTGTCGCGCTTGCGCGGGCTCAGGTTGGCTCGCGAGAGGTCCCCGTCGAAGTGCGCGAGCACCCGCGGATCCATGACCCGTCGCCAGACGGCGGGGACGATGGCGAGCACGATCATCCCGGCGTAGCCCGTCGGCAGCACCGGCGACTCCTCGAAGTCGCGCAGCGACTGATAGCGCCGGGTCGGGTTGGCGTGGTGGTCGCTGTGGCGCTGCAAGTGGTAGAGCAGCACGTTGGTCGCGATGTTGTTGGAGTTCCACGAGTGCGAGGGATCGACCCGCTCGTAGCGCTGCCGCTCGCCGACGCCGACCTTCTGGCGCAGCATCCCGTAGTGCTCCATGTAGTTGACCACCTCGAGCAGCGAGAAGCCGACGACCGCCTGGATCAGCAGGTACGGCAGGATCTCGACGCCCAGCCAGGCGATCAGCCCACCCCAGAGCACGAGCGACATCAGCCAGGCGTTGAGGACGTCGTTGCCGATCCGGAACGGATGCTGCTTCTTGCGCGCGTAGCGGCGCTTCTCCAGCCGCCAGGCGGACCTCAGCGACCCGATGACCGTGCGCGGCCAGAACTGGTAGAAGTTCTCACCGAACCGCGACGAGGCCGGGTCCTCGGGTGTCGCCACCCGGACGTGGTGGCCGCGGTTGTGCTCGATGTAGAAGTGCCCGTAGAAGCTCTGGGCCAGGGCGATCTTCGACAGCCAGCGCTCGTTCTGCTCGCGCTTGTGACCGAGCTCGTGGGCGGTGTTGATGCCGATCCCGCCGATGGCGCCGATCGAGATCGCCAGTCCGACCTTGGCGAACGTCGAGAGCTCGACCCCTCCGCCGATCAGCCACATCGCCCCGATGAACCCGGCGTACTGGATCGGCAGGAACAGGTAGGTGATCCACCGGTAGTAGCGGTCGTTCTCCAGCGCCTCGATCACGTCGTCGGGAGGGTTGGAGCGGTCCAGGCCGGCGACCAGGTCGATCGCCGGGACGACCCCGAGGATCACGATCGGACCGATCCAGAGCCAGACGCCCCAGCCGGTGAGCGCCCACATGCCGTAGCCGATGAAGGCGAGCATCGGCACCACCAGGCCGATCAGCCACAGGTAGCGCTTGCGGTCCTTCCAGGCCGCGGTGGACCCGGCCGGAACGGTGCTGTTCGCGGGGCCGGTCGCGGGGCCGGTCGCGGGGCCGGTCGCGGGGCCGGTCGCAGCGGTTGTCGCGGGGTGGTGCTCGGGGGCTGACATCCGAGGTGCCTCCTGCCGGTGACGGCGATCACGTGCGGTGCTTTACAGCACCGTACGAAATGTCAAGCCGATTGACAAGGGGCGGCCATCTGTAAACCTTGCAACCGGGTCGGTGCGGCGCGCGCCCGCCATCGGCGACCCTCCCGGTGGTAGGAGTGGGAGGTGACCGAACCCGCCGACGTGCGCCTCGCCGTCCTCATCGACGCCGACAACGTCTCCGCATCCCACTCAGCCTCGCTGTTGGCCGAGCTCGCGCGCTACGGCGTGCCGACGGTCAAGCGCGCCTACGGCGACTGGACCACCCAGCAGCTCACCGGCTGGAAGGCCGAGCTGGCCCGGCACGCGATCCAGCCGATCCAGCAGTTCGCCAACACCGTCGGCAAGAACTCCACCGACTCGGCCCTCATCATCGACGCGATGGACCTGCTCTACTCCGGCACCCTCGACGCCTTCGCCATCGTGTCGAGCGACAGCGACTTCACCCGGCTCGCCACCCGGCTGCGCGAGTCCGGCAAGACGGTCTATGGCCTGGGCCGGCGGCGGACGCCCGCCTCCCTGCAGGCCGCCTGCGACAAGTTCATCTACCTCGAGGTGCTGCGCGAGGAGGCCGGTGGCAAGAACGGCACGAAGGACCCCCAGGCCGAGGCGGACGCGGACTCCGACGCAGAGTCCGAGGCCGACTCGCTGCCCGACCTGCGCACCATCCTCGAGGCGGCGGTGCTCAGCACCGCCCAGGACGACGGGTGGTCGGCCCTCGGCTCGGTCGGCACCTACCTCGGCAAGACGCACGCGTCGTTCGACCCGCGCCACTACGGCTTCCCGCGGCTGAGCGCCCTGGCCGGCGCGCAGAGCTACCTCGACCTCGACCACCCCGACGGCGGGCAGCCCCGGGTTCGGCTGCGCTCCCAGCGCCCGCCGCGCAAGCGGGCTGCGACCAAGAAGAGCGCGGCTTCGAAGAGCTCGGCCCCGAAGAGCGCGGCCCCGAAGTCGTAGGTTGCTCCCATGGCCACCAGCGACAACCCCTTCGGGATCGACTTCGGCGGCACCGGGATCAAGGGCGCCCCGGTCGACCTGGCGGCAGGCGACTTCGCCGCCGAGCGCGAGCGGGTGCGCACCCCGGAGGAGTCCACGCCCGACAACGTCGCCGCCCTCTTCGTCGACCTGCTCGCCGCGTTCCCCGAGTCCACCGGCGCGGTCGGGGTGACCGTGCCCGGCGTCGTGCGCCAGGGGGTCGTGCAGTCCGCGGCCAACATCCACCGGTCCTGGATCGGCACCGATGCCGACGCCCTGTTCACCGCCGCGACGGGGCGCGAGGTGCACGTGGTCAACGACGCCGACGCGGCCGGGCTCGCCGAGGTCCGGTACGGCGCAGCGCGCGGTCGGACCGGCCTGGTCATCGTCACCACGCTGGGCACGGGGATCGGGTCGGCGCTGATCCACGACGGCGTGCTCGTCCCGAACGCAGAGCTCGGCCACCTCCAGATCGACGGCCACGACGCGGAGTCGCGCGCGGCCAACAGCGCCCGCACCCGCGAGGGGCTCTCCTGGGAGGAGTGGGCGCAGCGGCTGAACCGCTACTACCGGACCCTCGAGATGCTGTTCTCCCCCGAACTGTTCGTCGTCGGCGGCGGCGTCTCCAAGGAGTCCGAGGAGTTCCTGCCGCTGCTCGACCTCGACACCGAGATCATCGCGGCGACCCTGCGCAACAAGGCCGGCGTCGTCGGCGCCGCGCTCTACGCCTCCGAGGGCGGCGCGGGTGCATCGTCCGCGGCGAGCGCGTCGAACGCCGCGATCACGCCGCGCAGGTAGCGCTCGACCACGGCCCGCTCGTGGTCGTCGAAGGACCGGTCCAGGCGGTCGAGCGCCACGAACATCGGCAGCAGGTGCCCGAGCACGTCCTCGCGACCGGCCGGCGTCACCTCGACCTGCGTCCGCCGCCGGTCCCGCTCGTGCGGGTGCCGCTCCACGTGGCCGTGCTCCACCAGCCGGTCGACCACGCCCGTCGAGGCCGCGGTGGTCACATCGAGGATCCGAGCGAGGTCACCCGGGCCCAGCGGGCCGCGCATCAGGTGCTCCATGGCGACCAGGTGGCTCTCGGAGAGCCCGGCGCGGCGCGCGATCAGGTGGCGCAACCTGCTTCCGGTCTCGATCACCTCCCGGAGTGCGACGAGGCTGCCCGTCTGCTCCCAGTCGTCGGCGAAGGCGCTCGCGGGACCCACCATTTTCTCTCACCTGCTTAGTTGCTAAGTTAATTAGGCACTCTACGCCTATCTCGCCCCCAGGAGGACCTGTGCACGCTGCGTCGATCATCACCGGCCGGCGGACCGCCTGGATCTTCGCCCTGCTGCCCCTGCTGATCGCGATCGTGCTGATCGGCGGGGTCGGGTCGGCCGAGCGCGAGCCGGACCCGCGCGACCAGATGCCCGACGGCGCGGACAGCACCGCCGCCGCCGAGCTGCTCGAGCAACTGCCGGACGAGGAGACCACGGCGGCCATCGTGCTCTGGTCCGCCGACAGCGGCACCCTCGACCAGGACGCGCTGGCCGCGATCCGCGGCCAGGCCGACCAGGTGATCCCGGCCGAGGACGGCACGGCCGCGATCGCGGTCGTCCCGGTGCAGGCCGGCAGCTCGGACGAGGTCGGCGCCCAGGTCGAGGACCTGCGCAGCCAGCTCACCGAGGACGCCCCGCCGGGCGTGAGCGCCCGCGTCACCGGGCCGGCCGGCATCCAGACCGACCTCGGCGCCGTGTTCGAGGGGGCCGACGTCCGGCTGCTGCTCGCCACCATGGTCATCGTGGCGGTGCTGCTGGTCATCACCTATCGCAGCCCCGTGCTGTGGATCATCCCGCTCACGGTGGTCGGCGTCGCCGACCAGTTCGCCGCACTCGCGGCCACCCGCACGTTGGAGGCGGTGGGCCTGCCCTGGGACGGCACCACCGTCGGGATCGTGTCGGTGCTCGTCTTCGGAGCCGGCACCGACTACGCCCTGCTGCTGATCTCGCGCTACCGCGACGAGCTGCGCCGCCACGACTCCCGCAACGAGGCGATGGCGCTGGCGCTGCGCCGTACGTCGGAGGCGGTCCTCGGCAGCGCGACCACGGTCTTCCTCGCGGTGCTCACGCTGCTGCTCTCGCTCACCCCCGCGACGCGCGGCCTCGGTCTGGCCAGCGCCGTCGGCATCGTCGTGGCCGCTGCCTTCGCGCTCATCGTGCTGCCCGCGGCTCTGGTGCTCTTCGGCCGCTGGGTCTTCTGGCCGAAGGTGCCGCGCCACGGTGACACCGCGGCCGTCGACGCCGACTCGATCTTCCACAAGATCGGCCGCGTGGTGTCGCGGCGTCCGGGCACCGTCATCGCGAGCACGCTGGTGCTGCTGGGCATCCTGGCCTCCGGCATCCTGGGCGTCCGCGTCGGGCTCGACCTGTCCGACCAGTTCCTCGACGAGCCCGAGGCGATCACGGCCGCCGAGCGCCTGGCCGAGTCGTTCCCGTCCGGCACCGTCGAGCCGGCGAGGGTCGTGTCGACCGGCGACGGCAAGCAGGTCCTGCAGGTGGTCGAGGCGACCGACGGCGTCCAGTCCGCCCGCATCACCGGGAGCGGCAACGGCGTGAGCGTGCTGGAGGTCGTCCTCGCCGACGAGCCCGGCTCGGCGGCGAGCCAGGACACCGTCGACCGGCTGCGCGACGAGCTCGCCGGCACCGGCGACACCCATGTCGGTGGCTCCGAGGCCGAGGCGATGGACGAGCGCGATCGCGCCCAGCGCGACCTGATGCTCATCGTGCCGCTGATCTTGATCATGGTGCTGCTCGGCCTCGCGATCCTCCTGCGCTCCGTGCTCGGCCCGGTGCTGCTGGTGCTGTCGGTCGTGGCCACCTACGCCGCCGCCCTCGGCGCCTCGTGGTGGCTGTTCACCGGGGTCTTCGGGTTCGCGGCCCTCTCGGTCCAGGTGCCCCTGTTCGCGTTCCTGTTCCTCGTCGCTCTCGGCGTCGACTACAACATCTTCCTGGTCTCCCGGGCCCGTGAGGAGGGGCGTGAGCACGGCTCCCGGGAGGGCATGCTGCGCGCGCTCACCGTGACCGGCGGCGTGATCACGAGCGCCGGCATCCTCCTGGCCGCGGTGTTCGCGGTGCTGGGCGTGCTGCCCCTGGTCGCGCTCGCCCAGCTCGGGACGATCATCTGCATCGGCGTCCTGCTCGACACCCTCATCGTCCGGACCATGCTGGTCCCGGCGATCGCGGTGCTGCTCGGCGACCGGTTCTGGTGGCCGCGGAAGGTGTGAGCGACGGAGATCGCCGGCGGCCCGCACCGCACCCCGGTCCGGGCGATCGGCCTCAGCCGTCGGTGCCGCGGATCGCGGTCGCGACGGCCTGGGGCACGTCGGGGTGGAAGACGCTCGGGATGATGAAGTTCGGGTTCAGCTCCTCGTCCTTGACGACGAGCGCGATCGCCTGAGCCGCGCGGAGCAGCATCTCGATCGACACCTCGGACGCGCGGGCGTCGAGCAGGCCACGGAAGACGCCGGGGAAGGCCAGCACGTTGTTGATCTGGTTCGGGTAGTCCGACCGCCCGCTGGCCACGACCGCGGCGTACCGGTCGGCCTCGGCGGGGTCGACCTCCGGGTCCGGGTTCGCGAGCGCGAAGACCACCGCGTCGTCGGCCATGTCCTGGATCCACTCCGCCTCCAGCACCCCCGGGGCGCTGACGCCGATGAACACGTCGGCGCCGCGGAGCACGGCGCGCAGGTCGCCGCGAGCGCGCCGCGGGTTCGTCGCCTCGGCGAGCTCCCGGTGCACCGCCGAGAGTCCCTCGTCGTCAGCCGACAGCGCGCCGGCCCGGTCGACGACCACCACGTCGGAGACCCCGGCGGCGAGCAGGAGGGTGACGATCGCCGTGCCCGCGGCGCCGCCCCCGGCGACGACGACCCGTACGTCGGGCAGGGACTTGCGCACGACGCGGAGCGCGTTGGTGAGTGCTGCCAGCACCACGATGGCCGTCCCGTGCTGGTCGTCGTGGAAGACCGGGATGTCCAGGCTCTCGCGGAGCCGGCGCTCGATCTCGAAGCAGCGGGGCGCGGCGATGTCCTCGAGGTTGATGCCGCCGAAGCCGGGGGCGATCATCTCGACGGCGCGCACGATCTCGTCGGTGTCCTGCGAGGCCAGGCAGATCGGCCAGGCGTCGATGTTCGCGAACCGCTTGAACAGCGCGGCCTTGCCCTCCATCACGGGCAGCGCAGCGCCGGGGCCGATGTTGCCGAGGCCGAGAACCGCCGAGCCGTCGGTGACGACCGCGACCGAGTTGCCCTTGACGGTCAGCCGCGGGATGTCCTCGGGGTTCTCGGCGAGGGCCGTGCTCACCCGGCCCACGCCCGGGGTGTAGGCCATCGACAGGTCGTCGCGGTTGCGCAGCGGGACCTTCGACGAGACCTCGATCTTGCCGCCGATGTGCAGCAGGAAGGTCCGGTCGCTGACCTTGTAGACCTCCACGCCCGAGACCTCGCGGACCGCGTCCTCGAGGAGGAGTGCGTGCCCGGCGTCGCTGGCCGAGCAGGTCACGTCGACGACGAGCCGCTCGTGGCTCGACTCGGCCACGTCGATCGCGGTCACGATGCCGCCGGCCTGGGCGATCGCCGTGGCGACGGCTCCGACGACCCCGTGATCGGGCGCGGTGTGCAGGCGCATGGTGATCGAGTACGACGAGGTGGTGGCGGCCATGCCTGGCACCCTTCCGCTCGGCCGCGGTTACCGGCAAGTCCCGGTGTGACGACCGCCACAATTTTGCACTCAGAGACTGAGAGTGCAAGAATGCACTCCGTGACCGAAAGTGCAACCAGCCTGCGCGAGCAGAAGCGGTGGGAGACCAGCCACCGCATCTCGATGTGCGCCCAGCGGCTCACGGACGTGCATGGGCTGGACGGCTTCACGATGGACGATCTCGCCGACGCGGCCGAGGTGTCGCGACGCACGCTGTTCAACTACTTCCCGAGCAAGCTCGACGCCGTGCTCGGCACCATCCCCGAGCTGCCACCGGCGGCGAAGGCTGCCTTCCACGACGGGGGACCGCACGGCTCCCTGATCGAGGACCTCGGCGCGCTCGCCAAGGCGCTGCTGGCCGTCAAGGAGCCGGACCGGGAGACGATGATGCTGACCCGGCGGGTCCTCGTGGGCAGCGACCGGGTCCTCGCCGCCGCCCACCAGCGCTTCGAGCAGCTCACCGACGACTTCGCCGCGCTCATCCTCGAGCGCGAGGGCGACGACTTCCCCGTCGAGCACGCCCGCCTCGCGGTGCGCATCATCGGCGCGCTCTTCGACTCCGCCCTGTCGACGTTCCTCGAGGGCGGCGACCGCCCGCTCGACGAGCTGTTCGACCTCTACCTCAACCAAGCCCGCTCACTCTTCACCTGACCTCGACCTCCCACCGACCGACAGGAAGACCGCCACCATGGCAACCCTGCTCCACCGCCTCGGCAAGCTCGCCTACCGGCGCTGGCCGCTGTTCATCGCCGGCTGGCTCATCGCCATGCTCGCCGTCGGCACCTTCGCCGCGACCATGTCGAAGCCGATGACCGACGCGTTCTCGATCCCGGGCATCCCGTCCGAGAAGGCCGCCGACCTCCAGTCCGAGCTCTTTCCCGGCTCTCAGGACGCCTTCGACCAGGCGACGGTGAACGTCGTCGTCGCTGCTCCCGAGGGCCAGACCCTCGACGACCCGCAGGTCAAGGAGGAGGTCGACTCCCTCGTCGCCGATCTGCAGGCCCTTCCGCAGGTGGCGCCCGATGCTCCGCTCGCGAACCCGGTCGACGCCGCCGAGGCGCAGCGCCAGCAGATGCTGGAGGCCTCGCGGCAGAGCGGCACGCCTCCCGACGTGGTCGAGGCCAACGCCGCCGCCCTGTCGCCGCTCTCCGAGGACGGCACGGTCGGCCAGATCAGCTTCCAGTTCGACGTCGAGACCGTGGCCGACGTCGAGCTCTCCACCATCGACGCGCTCAAGGACACGATGGCCGAGCACCGCGTCGACGGGCTCCAGGTCGAGGCCAACGGCGCCGGCTCGGCCGGCATGCCCGAGGTCAACTCGACCTCCGAGCTGATCGGCATCGCCGTCGCGCTGGTCGTCCTGGTCCTGACCTTCGGCTCGCTGGTCGCCGCCGGACTCCCCATCCTCACCGCCGTGATCGGTGTCGCCCTCGGCATGATGGGCATCACCGCGATGACCGCGTTCGCCGACATCGGGTCCACGACGCCGATGCTCGCCACGATGATCGGCCTCGCGGTCGGCATCGACTACACGCTGTTCATCCTCGCCCGCTACCGCACCGAGCTGCACCACACGGACGACCGTGAGGAAGCGGTGGGCATCTCCGTCGGTACGGCGGGCTCCGCGGTCGTCTTCGCCGGGCTGACCGTGCTGATCGCGCTCGCCGCGCTCTCGATCGTCCAGATCCCCTTCCTGACGACGATGGGCCTCGCGGCGGCCTCCACGGTCTTCATCGCCGTGCTGGTGGCGCTCACATTGCTGCCGGCCATCCTGGGCCTGCTGAAGTCCAAGGCGTTCGGCGGCCGGGTGCGCAAGTACTCCCCGCGACGCGAGCCTGACGGCCAGATCGTCAACAACGGGGTCCGCTGGGCGCGCCTGATCGGTCGCAAGCCGGCCGTCGTCGCCCTGCTCGTCGTGGTCGGGCTCGGCGCTCTCGCGGTCCCGCTGTCCAACCTGTACCTCGCCTTCCCGAGTGACAGCACGGCCGCCTCCGACACGACCCAGCGCAAGGCCTCGGACCTGACGGCCGACGCCTTCGGGCCGGGCCGCGACGCTCCGCTCATCGTGGTCGTCGACGGCCGCGAGACCGACGACCCGCAGGCGGCGTACGGCGCCGTGACCGAGTGGGCCGCCGGCCAGGACGGCGTCGTGAACGCCCAGGTCGTGATGCAGAACGAGGACGGCACCGGGGCCCAGATCCTCGTGACCCCGACCACCGGCGCCGAGAACGCCGCGACCGTGGACCTGCTCGAGGAGCTGCGCGACGGTCAGAGCGCGATCGAGGAGGAGACCGGGACCACCACCGGTGTGACCGGGCTGACGGCGATCACGACCGACGTGTCGGACCGGCTGAGCGACGCGCTGCCGATCTACCTGGCCGTCGTCGTCGGACTCGCCTTCATCCTGCTGATGATCGTGTTCCGCTCGATCCTGGTGCCGCTCACCGCGACCTTCGGCTTCCTCTTCTCCGTCCTCGCGACGCTCGGCATCACCGTCGCGGTGTTCCAGGAGGGCGCCTTCGGCATCATGGAGGGCCAGCCGATCGTCAGCTTCATGCCGATCTTCCTGATCGGCGTGGTGTTCGGGCTCGCCATGGACTACCAGGTCTTCCTGGTCAGCCGGATGCGCGAGGCACACGTGCACGGCATGAGCACCCGGGAGGCCGTCGTCGACGGGTTCCGGAACTCGGCGCGGGTCGTCACGGCCGCGGCGGCCATCATGATCGCGGTGTTCTCCGCGTTCATCCTGATCGACGAGCCGATCATCAAGTCGATGGGCTTCGCCCTCGCGGTGGCCGTGCTCCTCGACGCCTTCGTGGTGCGGATGACGCTGATCCCGGCGCTGATGTACCTGCTCGGCGAGAAGGCCTGGTGGCTCCCCGCCTGGCTCGACCGGATCCTTCCCAACGTCGACATCGAGGGCGAGAAGCTCGACCGTGCGCACCTGAGGAAGGGCCGCGACCTCGACGCCGAGCTCGACGAGCTGGCGTCCGAGGACGCGCGGGCCTGAGCCCGGCTCCCGGCTAGCCGACCTCCTCGGCGCCCAGGTGGGCGAGCAGGTTCTTCGAGAACCGCTCGCCCATCTGGTCGATCACGCCGTTCATCGTGGCGCGCACCGCACGCCCCGAGACCTTCGGCAGCGGCAGGTCGAGCGTGATCTCCAGCGACGTGGTCAGGCGGGTGCCGGCGTCGGCCTCCTCGAGCTCGTACCAGCCCTCCACCGACGAGCGCTCGGTCGAGCCCTGCGGCGGGTCGTGGCGGAAGTCGATCCGGCGCGGCTCGTCGTAGGACATCCGCTCGGTGAACGCGGGGGCCACGCCGACGCCGAGCACGGTCAGGCCGGAGAGCTCCCAGCGCCAGTGCTCACCGTCCTCGGTGATCTGCTTGACGAACGGCGTCAGCTCGGCCACGAGGGCCGGGTCCGTCAGGGCGGCCCAGATGTCGGCGCGGGGTGCCGCGACCAGGGCCTCGGCGCGGGTGCTGGCGGAGAAGCGGGTCATGCCGGTGGCGTACCCCGTTCCCGCGCAACGGATGTGTGCCGGCCGCAGGTAGACCCGCTCGCGCCCCCTCAGGTGAGGAGTCGGACGTGCACCTCGGCGGCCTGCTGGTGGCCGACCGGGTTGTGGTGCCCGTCCAGGAGCACGTCGACGGTGCGATTGCCGAGGTCGAGGACGACCCGGCCCTCCGCGATCTCGAGCACGTCGCCGCGGATGCGGTAGTCCTCCCCGTCGATGCGCTCCATCGACGTCTCCGGGACGCACCGCCGCACGTCCCCGAGGGCGACCGCGCGCAGGTCGGAGCGCCGGCGCCCCCCGAAGCGCCACAGCAGCGCGAGGATGACCAGCAGCACCGCATCCGCGAGGAGGGTCGCGACCAGGGCGGCGCGGCTCTCCGCAGCGCCGTCGACGCGGTAGGCGCCCAGGTCGTCCTCGAGCACGCGGACCCCGACCACACCCTCGGCGACCGCGTCGTCGTAGGTGTCCTCGTCGACCTTCGCCTGCCGAGCCACCTGGTCGGGGTCGAGATCGGCGGGGAGCGTGAAGGAGACCCAGAACTCCTCGTCGGCGACGACGCGGTCGTCGACGACATTGCCGACCACGTCCGTGCCGGAGGTCTCGACGCGGTGCTGGATCCAGGCGCCGTGCACCAACGGCAGGTTGATCACCGCCGCCAGCAGTGCGATCAGCACCGCGGAACGGCGACGGCTGGGGTTCACCCGACCAGTATCGCTACTGCAGGGTCGCGGTCAGCCGCATCAGGTTGTCGAGGTAGCGCTGGCCGCGGCTGCGGGCCCGCCAGTCCTCGAGCGTCAGCTCGGTCGAGAGCGACCGGTAGGTGTCCTGCACCTCGCCGAGCCGGGCCACGATGTCGGGCCCGAGCATCATCATCACGACCTCGTAGTTGAGCACCAGCGAGCGCATGTCCATGTTGCTCGACCCGACCACCGCGATCTTGTCGTCGACCGAGAAGTGCTTGGCGTGCAGCACCCACGGCTCCGGGTAGAGCCAGATCCGGACACCGGCGGTGAGCAGCGCCTCGTAGTAGGAGCGCTGGGCGTGGGAGACCATGAACTGGTCGGCCGTGGCCCCGACGAAGAGCTCGACATCGACGCCGCGCTGCGCTGCGGTGGTGACGGCGTAGAGCAGCGAGTCGTCCGGGACGAAGTACGGGCTGGTGAGCGACACGCGTTGCTCGGCCGAGTAGATGATGGAGTTGAACAGGCGCAGGTTGTTCTCGTTGTCGAAGCCCGGCCCACTCGGAACCACCTGGACGGGGACCCCCGCCAGCGCGCCGGGTCGGGTCGAGGGCGGCGGCGCGTGGACCGACACGACGTCGGAGAGGTTCTCACCGGTCTCGACGAACCAGTCCGTGGCGAAGACGACGTTGAGCTCCTGGACGACCGGTCCCTCGACCCGTGCCATCAGCTCGACCCAGGCCCGGCCGAGCTTCTGGTTCTTCGGCTTGTCGTAGCAGGCCTCGATCAGGTTCTGCGAGCCGCTGAAGGCCACGCGCCCGTCGACCACCAGGATCTTGCGGTGGTTGCGCAGGTCGGGTCGCCGGAACTCGCCCTTGAGCGGGCGGACCGGCAGCATCAGGGCCCACTGGATCTTGGTGCCCTCCAGCTTGCTGAGCATCTCCTTGTAGACCGGGATCCCCTTCGACCCGATGTGGTCGAAGAGGAAGCGGACCGTGACGCCCCGCTCGGTCGCTCGCACCAGCTCCTCGAAGAACGGCGCCGTCACCTCGTCCCACGCGGAGATGTAGAACTGCACGTGCACGTAGTCGCGGGCGTTCGCGATCTCCTGCCGCATCGCCTCCACGCAGCCCTCGTAGTCGGTGATCAGCTCGATCGAGTTGTCGAACGTGAGCGGGAGGGAGGCGAGGTTGCGGTTCAGCCGCGCGAAGGTGTGGTGCAGCGGCAGCAGCCGGGCGCGCTGCTCGGGGTCGTCGATCTCCTCCAGGTCGGCCGCGGCCAGGATCGCGGCGTTGACCTCCGCCTGCTGGGTGCGGCGCGTGCGCCCGACCGAGGTGCGGCCGAAGAGGAGGAAGAGCAGGAACCCGAAGTAGGGGACGGCCAGAATCAGGATCAGCCAGGCCATCGCCGTCTGGGGACGCCGGTTGCCCGGCAGCACGACCAGCGCCCCGATCACGATCGCGATGTGCGCGAGGGACAGCGCCGCGCCCAAGATGGTGGGGAGCGCGATGGCCCAGTCCGACATGGGCTCACCGTAGACACCGGTGTGGCGAGCAGCCTCACCCAACTCGGGTGAGCCGGTCGCTCAGGCGGACCGTGACCATGGTGGAGTGTCGACCACCACTGAACCGACCCCGTCCGCCCTCCCGCGGGGCCTTGTCGTCATGCTCGGCGTGGCCGCGACCGTCATCGCCGTCGCGGGACTGCGAGGGATCGCCGACATCTTCGCCCCGCTGTTCCTCGCCCTGATCCTGACCATCGTGGCGCACCCGCTGCGGCGGTGGCTGGACAAGGGCATGCCGTCGTGGGCGGCGTCCTTGGGCTGCATCCTGGTGGTCTACCTGGGCGCCATCGCCCTCGCGATCGCGCTGTTCGTCTCGATCGCCCGCTTCGGAGAGCTGCTGCCGACCTACGCCGACGAGCTCCAGACGCGCTTCAACGACCTCGTCGGGTGGCTGAACAACCTCGGGGTCAGCACCAAGCAGATCGACGACGCCAAGTCGTCCCTCGACGTCGGACAGCTCGGCGGGTTCATCAGCAGCCTGCTGTCGGACCTGATGGGGCTGTTCTCCAACCTGTTCTTCATCCTCGCCCTGGTGCTGTTCATGACCATGGACGGCGGCTCGTTCCCCCGGCAGCTGGAGCGGGCCCGCGCGGTGAAGCCGGAGATCATCGGCGCTCTCGAGGACTTCGCCCACGGCACCCGCCGCTACCTGGCGGTGTCGACGGTCTTCGGACTGATCGTCGCGGTGCTCGACACGATCGCCCTCGCCATCATCGGGGTCCCGCTGCCGATCCTGTGGGGGCTACTGGCCTTCATCACCAACTACATCCCGAACATCGGCTTCGTGATCGGCCTGATCCCGCCGGCGATCCTCGCGCTGCTGGAGGGCGGCCCGAGCATGATGATCACGGTCGTCATCGTCTACTGCGTGCTCAACGTGGTCATCCAGTCGGTGATCCAGCCGAAGGTCGTCGGGGACACGGTCGGGCTGTCGACGACGCTGAGCTTCTTCTCCCTCATCTTCTGGGCCTGGGTGGTCGGCCCGCTCGGGGCGCTGCTCGCGATCCCGCTCTCGCTGTTCGTCAAGGCAGTGCTGATCGACACCGATCCACGACTGCGATGGCTGGTGCCCTTGATCTCCAACAAGCCGGAGAAGCCGGACGCCTCGGCGCAGAGCTCCACCGAGGCTCCCGATGCGCCAGGTGGCGCAGCCCTCACTCCGGGATCGTGACGACCTCGACGACCGCGATGCCGAGCGAGTTCAACAGGTTCAGCACGCCCTGCAGCTCCTCCTGATCGGTCACGTCGCCGGTCAGCGTCGTGGTCGCGGGCTGCGTGCGAGCCGTGAGGTGAGGAAACGCGCCGGACAGCTCATCGGACAGCTCCGCGTCGACGCGAATCATCATCCTGGTCATCGGCATGGGGTTCCCTTGGCACTCGGATGGGCCTGTGCCGTGACCGTAGGCCGACGGGTCGCGAGGCGCCTCACCGGAAACGGGCGAGCAGGTCGACACCACGCCCCCGACCACGGTCGTGGCCTCCCCCGGCGTGCCCCGCGGTTCGTCGGTTTCGGGTGAGCCGCACCTCCTGGTCGACCTCCTAGCGTCCGGCCCATGAGCTCGCAGCAGCAGTACGAAGCCTCGGCCCGAGGTGTCTGGGCCTACGGCGTCGGCGCCTTCGGCGGCGTCATCCTGGTCACCGTCGGCCTCTTCCAGTTCCTCCAGGGGATGACGGCGGTCGCCAAGGACGACGTCTTCCTCGCGACTCCGGACTACCTGTACACGGCCGACCTGGCCACCTGGGGCTGGATCCACCTGGCCATCGGCACGGTGGCCATGGTCGTCGGCATCTGTGTCCTCTACGGACAGACCTGGGCACGAGCCGCAGGAGTCCTGATCGCCGTGCTCTCCGCGGTCGCGAGCTTCGCCTTCCTGCCCACCTACCCGCTCTGGTCGATGATCGTGATCGCCATCGACGTGCTCGTGATCTGGGCGCTGAGCTCCCTCATCGTCAACACCTAGGACCTGCGACAGCGTTCTCCCAACCCGCCCCGGAGGTCGTCCGGCTCCTTTACCCTGCACTAAAGTGCCGATGCCGGGCGGGGCGTCCCCCGTCCACGCGAGACCGGGGAGGTGTCGATGCCAGCCGCACGACCTCCACAGGCGTCCACCGACGCGTCGGTGGAC
>JBAWHI010000263.1:0-4225 GCA_049593675.1 Nocardioides sp. | reverse complement strand
AGCCAGACCCAGAGCCAGGCCGGATCCTGGTGCCAGCCCCCGTAGCCCAGCGCGATCACCGCGAGGACCTCGTCGAGGAAGACGAGGAGCAGCACACCCCAGGCGAGACCGGTCACCCGGACATCCTCGTGACTGGCTAGCGTCGGCGCATGCTCTTTCCCGAGGCCCGGCGCGCCGTGGAGGCGTCGGCCGGCGACACGCCGGTCTACAGCGAGGACTACGACATCGAGGCCGCACGTGCCGAGGCGCGACGGCTGGCTGCCGAGGAGCCGCGCGAGGACGTCGCCGCCGTGGAGGACGTCGACGCCGACGGCGTGCCGGCTCGCCTCTACACGCCGGACGCTGCCGCCCCGGGGGCGATCGTCCACGCCCACGGCGGGGGCTTCGCCCTCAACGACGTCGAGGTGCACGACGCGGCTGCGCGGCGTCTCGCGAACCGCGCCGGCCGGCGGGTGCTGAGCGTGGAGTACCGGCTCCCGCCCGAGCACCGGTTCCCCGCAGCGGTCGACGACGTGATCGCCGCAGGTGGCTGGGCGGAGGCCACCATCGGCGGCCCCCTCGCGGTGCACGGGGACAGTGCCGGAGCCAACCTCGCCCTGGTCGCGGCCCTGCGGGACCCCGAGCGGTTCCGCGCGGTGGCGCTGGTCTACCCGTTCCTCGACCCGACCGCGGGCTTCGACTCCTACCGCACGGCCGCCGACGGCTTCGACCCCCGGGAGGCGAGCTGGTACTGGCAGCAGTACGCCGCCGGCCCGGACGACCTCACCGACCCCGACCTCGCGCCGCTCCTCTCGGACCGCCTGGGCACGCTGCCCCCGACCCTGGTGATCACCGCCGAGCACGACCCGCTCCGCGACGAGGGGGAGGAGCTCGCGCGCAGGCTCGCCGAGGCCGGTGTCGAGGTCACGGCGACCCGATACCTCGGCCAGGTTCACGGCTTCTGGCGGCACCCGCGCGCCTTCTCGGCGGCGGAGCCCGCGAACCGACAGGTCGCGGGGTTCCTCCGGCTGCACGGCTGAGCGGCGCTGCTGCGAGGATGGCGCCATGCGCGTGCACCTCGGCTGCGACCATGCCGGACTCGACCTCAAGGACCACCTGACCCGCTGGCTCAGCGAGCACGGCTACGAGCCGGTCGACCACGGCCCGTTCCAGTACGACGCCGTCGACGACTATCCGGTCTTCTGCCTCCGGGCGGCCGAGGCGGTCGCTCGCGAGCGCGCCGAGGGCCTCGACAGCCTCGGCGTCGTGATCGGCGGCTCCGGCAACGGGGAGCAGATGGCGGCCAACAAGGTCGTCGGCATCCGCGCCGCGCTCGTCTGGTCCGAGGAGACCGCGAAGCTGGCCCGCGACCACAACGATGCCAACGTGGTCTCGGTGGGCGGCCGGATGCACGCGATCGAGGACATGACCCGCTTCGTCGAGGTCTTCCTCGCCGAGCCGTTCAGCGGCGACGAGCGACACGTGCGCCGGATCGGCCAGCTGGCGGCCTACGAGGAGACCCACGACCTGCCGCCGCTGCCCGCCTCCGCGAGCGATGCCTGAGGGGCACACGCTCCACCGGCTCGCGGACCAGATCGTCGCGACCTTCGGGGGACGCACGGTCCGTGCCGGCAGCCCCCAGGGCCGGTTCGCCGAGTCCGCCGCTCTCGTGGACGGCCAGGTGCTCGTCGGCGCCGAGGCGTGGGGCAAGCAGCTGTTCATCGAGTTCCCCGGTGAGCGGTTCGTGCACGTCCACCTCGGCCTCTACGGCACCTTCGACGTGCACGCCGACGTCGCGGAGGTGCCGCTGCCCGTCGGGCAGGTCCGTCTGCGCCTGATCTCCTCCGACGCCCGCGGCCAGGCGTACGCCGACCTCCGCGGTGCCACCACGTGTGCGCTGGTCACGCTCGACCAGCGCGACGCGGTCGTCGCCAGGTCCGGACCGGATCCGTTGCGGGCCGACGCCGATCCGGAACGGGCCTGGGAGCGGATCCGCCACAGCCGGGCGCCGATCGGCGGCCTGCTGATGGACCAGAGTGTGCTGGCGGGCGTCGGCAACGTCTACCGCGCCGAGCTGCTGTTCCGGCACCGGATCGACCCGATGCGCCCCGGGCGCACCCTGCGCTCGGGCCAGTGGCGGGCGATGTGGGAGGACCTCGCCGCGCTGATGCGCGAGGGGGTGCGCACCGGCCGCATCGACACGGTCCGTTCCGCGCACACCCCGGAGGCGATGGGACGTCCGCCACGCCGCGACGACCACGGCGGCGAGGTGTACGCCTACCGCCGGACCGGCCAGCCCTGCCTGGTCTGTGGCTCGAAGATCCGCACCGCCGAGCTCCAGGGCCGCAACCTGTTCTGGTGTCCGCGATGCCAGCCCGTCTTCCGCTCGCGCGCACTACAGTGAGCCCACTCCAGCGAAGGACCCAGGACGCATGACGACTCGCTCCGGCCGCCTCAGGCGGGCTCTGCGTCGCGGCATCCCGCACGAGCGTCGCATGCTCGCCTGGCTGATCGCGCTCATCGTGGTCATCCTCGTGATGCTGATGCTCTGGCCCGGGAGCGTCCCGCTGACGCTGCTCACCGTCCCGCTGCTCCTCGGCAGCCTGCTGCTCAACCCTCGACAGCTTCCGTGGTTCGTGGTCCTGCTCATGCTGGCGTTGATGGTCTCCATCGGGCGCCAGCCCGACGTCTCGCTGCGCACGGTGTTCGCCATCGCGATCGTGTTCGTCCTCTGCTTCATCGTGCTCGTCACGTCGTTTCGCCGCTCCCAGCTGGGTGTGGCCGGCTCGCAGGGCGAGTCGATGCTCGTCGACCTGCGCGACCGGATCCTGAAGCAGGGCGGGGTCCCGGCCTCGCCCGAGGGCTGGCTGGTGGAGAGGGCACTGCGATCGGCGGGCGGGACGCCGTTCGCCGGAGACTTCGTCGTCTCGAGCCGCTCCCGTGACGGTGCTCGCCTGGAGGTCGCCGTCGTCGACGTCTCGGGCAAGGGGGAGCAGGCCGGCACCCGCGCGCTGCTGCTGTCCGGCGCGTTCGGCGGTCTGCTCGGCGCACTCCCGCCGTCGGAGTTCCTGCCGCAGGCCAACGACTACCTGCTGCGCCAGGACTGGGCCGAGGGCTTCGCGACGGCGGTGCATCTGTCGATCGACGTCGCCAGCGGCGACTTCGAGGTCCGGGCCGCCGGGCATCCGCCGGCCGCGCAGCTCGATGCGGGGACCGGCCGGTGGATCGTCCACGAGGCCGAGGGCCCGGTCCTCGGCCTCATCGTGGAGGCCGAGTTCACCGCCGTCGCGGGTCGGCTGCGCCCGGGGGACGCGCTGCTGCTCTACACCGACGGTCTGGTGGAGACCCCGCGTCGCGACATCGACCTCGGCATCGACCGGATGCTCGGCCAGGCCGAGTCGCTCCTGCGCGGCACCTTCGACGGCGGCGCCGACCGGCTCGTCGACTCGCTCGGCTCGGACAACGACGACCGCGCGCTGGTGCTGGTCCATCGGCGCTAGCCGTTTGGGAGCGACGACCGCTGGTGTGGCACGATGACATCCGCACTCGAGCCGATCGAGCGCGCGCGGATGTAGCTCAATGGTAGAGCCCCAGTCTTCCAAACTGGCTACGCGGGTTCGATTCCCGTCATCCGCTCCAAGGGTCCACCAGCACCGGCTTCCGCCGGCGCCGGCCGGGGCCTTGGCGGGGCGTAGCGTAGTGGCTAGCGCGCCTGCTTTGGGAGCAGGAGATCGCAGGTTCGAGTCCTGTCGCCCCGACGCACCACCCCATCGTTGACGACAAGTAGGAGATGACCTGTGAAGAGCGCCGTCGAGACCTTGAGCCCGACTCGGGCCAAGCTGACCGTCGAGGTGCCCTTCGAGGAGCTCAAGCCGAGCCTCGACGCGGCGTACCAGCAGATTGCCAAGCAGATCAACGTGCCCGGCTTCCGCCGCGGCAAGGTCCCGCCCGCCGTCATCGACCGCCAGGTCGGCCGGGGCGCGGTCCTGGACCAGGCGATCAACGAGGTCGTCCCGAAGGTGTACGTCGAGGCCCTGCAGGCCAACTCCCTGACGCCGCTGGCGCAGCCGGAGATCGAGGTCACCAAGTTCGAGGACAACGAGGCGCTGGAGTTCACCGCCGAGGTCGACATCCGCCCCGAGATCGACCTGCCGGACTACGACGGTGTCGAGGCCGAGGTCGAGGACGTCGAGCTCACCGACACGGACGTCGAGGAGCAGGTCGAGGCGCTGCGCGAGCGGTTCGC
>JBAWHI010000262.1:0-4008 GCA_049593675.1 Nocardioides sp. | reverse complement strand
TGCAGGCGGCGCTGCCGCGGGAGCTGTACGTCGACCCGGAGGCGTTCGCGCGCGAGCGCGACGTCGTCCTGTACGGCGAGTGGTTCTGCGTCGGCCGGGTGGCCGACCTCGGGCTCGACGCGCCGGGCCGGGTCGCGGCCGTCGACGTGGTGGGGGAGTCGGTGCTGGTCACCAGCGACGCCGACGGTGCGCTGCACGCGGCGTACAACGTCTGTCGGCACCGCGGCTCCCAGCTGTTCGCGGCCGAGCCGGGCGCCGAGCCGGTCTGCGCGGCGGCCGGGTCGCTGCGTTGTCCGTACCACTCGTGGACCTACGCGCTCGACGGCTCGCTGCTGCACGCCCCGCACGCCGAGCTCGCCGAGGATGAGCGGCCGGCGTTCGCCCTGAAGCCGGTCGTCGTCGACACCTGGGCGGGCTTCGTGTTCGTCCACCTCGGCGCGGACCCGGGGCCGCTGTCCGACGCGGTCGCGCGGCCGGCCCGGACCTTGGCGAACTACGCGATGGGCGAGCTCGTCACCGGGCAGCGGTTCAGCTACGAGGTCGCGGCCAACTACAAGGTGGTCGCGGAGAACTACAACGAGTGCTACCACTGCGGACCGGTCCACCCCGAGCTGACCCGGCTGGTGCCGGCGTTCGGGGGCGGCGGCTCGGACATCGACTGGGACGGGGGCGTGCCGCACCGCGAGGGCGCCTGGACGTTCACGATGAGCGGCACGACGACGCGAGCACCGCTGCCGGGGCTCGACGAGGTGGAGCGCGAGCGGCACAAGGGGGAGCTCGTGCACCCCAACCTGCTGATCTCCGCGGCCGCGGACCACGTCGCCGCCTTCGTGCTGCTGCCGCAGTCGGTCGACCAGACCCGCATCGAGTGCGTCCTGCTGTTCCATCCCTCGGCGGTGGCCGAGCCGGCGTTCGACCCGTCCGATGCCGGCGAGCTCTGGGACCTGGTCAACCGCCAGGACTGGGCGGTCTGCGAGTCGGTCCAACGGGGGATGTCGTCGCGGTCCTACACGCACGGCTGGTTCGCGCCGATGGAGGACGACTCAGCCGACATCCGACGCTGGCTGCTGCCGCGGCTGTCGCAGGACGGGGTGGGTGACGATGGCTGAGCACGTCGACCACGTGGTGGTCGGGCTCGGAGCGCTCGGGTCGGCGGCGGCGTACCACCTCGCGCAGCGGGGGCGCTCGGTGCTCGGCCTGGAGCGCTTCGAGCTCGGCCACCGCCGCGGGGCGAGCCACGACACGAGTCGGATCCTGCGGCACAGCTACCACACGCCGGAGTACGTCCGGCTGACCCAGGACGCCTACGACGACTGGGCTCGACTCTCCGCGGACGCCGGTCGGGACCTGGTCACGACGGTCGGCGGGCTCGACCTGTTCCCGCCCGACCCGGCGATCCCGATGATCGACTACACGACGGCCCTGACCGAGGTCGAGATCCCCTACGAGCTGCTCGACGTCGACGCGATCGCCGCGCGGTGGCCGCAGTTCTCGCTGCCAGACGGCACCGTGGGCCTCTACCAGGAGCGCGGCGCGATCGTGCCGGCCGGTCCCGGGACGGCGACGATGCAGGAGCTCGCGCGACAGCGCGGCGCCGACCTGCGTGAGCGCACCGAGGTCGTGGCCGTGACCGGCACGTCGGTGACACTGGCGGACGGCACGACCTACACCTGCGACAGCGTCGTGGTGTGCGCGGATGCGTGGACCAACCGGCTGCTCGAGCCGCTGGGGCAGGCGATCCCGCTGACCGTGACCCTCGAGCAGGCGACCTACTTCGCGCCGGAGCGACCCGCCGACTTCGCGCCGGAGCGGCTGCCGCTGTGGATCTGGATGGACGAGCCGTCGTTCTACGGGTTCCCCTGCTACGGCGAGGAGACGATCAAGGCCGCCCAGGACTGCGGGGGGCCGCCGGTCGACCCGGACCGCCGCGGCGACGATCCCGACGAGGCCATGCTGGGCCTGCTCTCCGGGCACGTCGGCCGGATGCTTCCGGGGTCGGGGCGACCGGTGCGGACCCTGCGGTGCCAGTACACGCTGACGCCGGACCGCGACTTCGTCATCGACCGGGTGCCTGGCCACCCCTCCTTGGTGGTCGGGCTCGGCGCCGGGCACGGCTTCAAGTTCGCTCCGACCTTCGGCCGGTTGCTCGCCGACCTCGCGACCGGCGAGCGGGAGTCGATCTCGCCGACCTTCGCGCTGGACCGGCCCGGGCTCACGGACCCGTCGTACGCCGCGCACTGGCTGGTGTGAGGTGCACGTGCCACAGGTCGAAGCCCTTCGTCAGCCACGACAGGCCGAAGGCCCACACCGAGACGACCTCGCCGAGGTAGAGCGACGTCAACCAGCCCAGGTCCAGGTCGACGGCGAGGCCCAGCGCTGCCCAGCCGGCAGCGACCAGGATGACCACGCCACAGCCACGATGCAGGCGCGCGCGCCCGCCGTACAGGCTGTCACGGGCCGCGAACACGAAGCACAGCGCGGACAGGCTGAGGATGAAGACCCCCGCGCAGCTGAAGTGGATCGCGGCCACGGTCTCCTCGCCCCAGCGCGCCTGCAGCGGGGTCGGCGGTCCGGCGTAGACCTCGGGGCGGTTGGTCGGGAGCAGGGCGACGCCGAGGACGGCGGCTCCCGCCAGGGTGCTCAGCCAGTAGTCCCAGGTGCGGCGCTGGCTGGCCAGGTAGGTCAGCAGCAGGCAGCCGGTCACGCAGAGGGCGCCGACGAACAGGTCGCAGGCCCCGGAGTGGTAGTAGGCGCTGAGCGAGCCGCGCACCGTGATCGAGCCGCGCAGCACCAGCGCGTCCATCGCCCACAGCACCAGCGGCAGCAGCACGCCTACCGCGCCGACGATCGTGCGGATCAGCAGGTAGGAGCGCACATAGTGGTCGGCGGGATCGGCGGGATCGGGCGGCCTGGTGGGATCGGCGGGGGCGGCCGCGTCGTAGCGGTCTGCCGGGACGGCGGTGTCGGCAGGCCGATCGAGCGGTGCCGTGGTCAGGTCCAGCATGGTGGCCCTCCTTCGGAGGCGGCAGAATCACCTTCACGGTCTAGGAGGGCGCAATGAGCGATCTGGTACATCTGCAGGACGAGGTTCGTGGCCGAGACGGTGCCGTCCCGGCGATGCTTCCCGCGGTCGCCTACACGTCGGCGGAGGTGCTCGCCTGGGAGCGGCGGCATCTGTTCGCCGGCGGCTGGACCTGCCTGGGGCGGCTCGAGGAGCTGCTCCCGGAGGCCCTCGACGACGGCAAGCGAGCCACCCAGCGCGCGCTGATGGTCGGCGACGTGGCCGCCCTGCTGACCCGCGACGGCGCGGACGTGCGCATGTTCGCCAACACCTGCCGGCACCGCGCGCACGAGCTGCTGCCCGACGGCGACGCGACCGGCCGGCGCTCGGTCACGTGTCCCTACCACGCCTGGTCCTACGACCTCGGCGGCGACCTGATCGCGGCGCCGGGCTATCGCGACGAGCCCGGGTTCGACGACGCGGCCTACTCCCTGGTCGAGCTGCCGATCGAGGTGTGGCAGGGCTGGGTGTTCGGTCATGGCGCGCACCGGCTCGGCGACCCCGACGTGGTCGCGTTCGCCGACTGGATCGGCGGGCTCGACCGGATCGTGGCGCCCTACGACGTGGCGTCGCTGGTGCTCGCCGAGCGGCACTCCTACGAGATCGCCGCCAACTGGAAGATCGTCGCCGAGAACTACCACGAGTGCTACCACTGCCCGCTCATCCACCCCGAGCTGTGCCAGGTGACGCCGCCGACGTCGGGCGACAACTACGACGAGCCCGGGGCGTGGGTCGGTGGCTCGATGGTGCTGCGCGACGGCATGCAGACCATGTCGCTGACCGGCGAGTCGAACGGGGTGCCGATCCCCGGCGTCCCACCGACCGCGGTGGAGTACCTCCACGTGCTGCCGAACCTGCTGATCTCACCGCACCCCGACTACGTGATGACCCACCGCCTGGTTCCGCTCGCGCCCGACCGGACCTGGATCGAGTGCTCGTGGTACCTC
>JBAWHI010000261.1:0-7402 GCA_049593675.1 Nocardioides sp. | reverse complement strand
GCGTCCTACCGACTCGGGGACGGCGTCGCCGACAAGGTGCGCGACGCCTCGGCCGAGATGCTCGACAAGCACCCGCTCTACCCGGGGCTCGACCTGGCCTGAGCCGACTCGTCGTACCCGGACGTACAGAAGTCGCCGGAGCCGGGCCGGCTCAGGTGGCACGGCACCGGGGGCAGGTGACTTCTGTACGTCGGTGTGCGAGAGCGACCACCGCGACCAGCACGGACCGGACGTAGTCGGGGTCGAACATCACGTCCTCCCAGCTGAAGCGGAGCACGATCCAGCCGTCGACGACCAGCAGGTTGTAGCGCCGAGCGTCGCGGCGCAGGGCCGCGCGGTCGCCGTGCCACTCGAACGAGTCGGCCTCGACGACGACACCCAGGTCGCGATCGACCAGGTCGGGTCGCACCGCGGGGGTGACCGAGGTGATCGTCAGCTGCGGGACGAGATCCAGGCCGGCGAGGTCGACCGCGATCGCGCGCAGGCAGCTCTCGAACGGGTTGGCGGCCTCGTGCCGGGCGAGATGGGCGACCCGTCGGACCCGGGCGGCCCCGGCGCCCTGAGCCAGCCGTGCAACACGACGCAGCATCGCCTGCTCACCGGACCTGGCAGCAGAGTCGGCAACGCACAGTGCCTCATCGAAGGGCAGGCCGCGCAGGCAGTGCAACAGCGTGGTCTCCTTCGACGTCGCCACCCCCTCGACGTCGTCGGCGCCGAGGTCGTGGCGGTGCAGCTGCACCCCGGCACGCCTCGCCGGGGTGACCTTCCGGCTGCGAGGGACGGAGATGTGCGGCCGTGCGGGCACGTGCTTGACGGCCCAGCCGTGATGGAGCGCAGCACTCGTGAGGCACAGGACCCCGTTGAGCGCGTGCGCCCGTCCGACGGACGCCTCGACCTCGGGCAGCGCATAGCTGTCGCGGGAGAGACGCACGACCGTGCCCTCGCGCAGTGCGCGGTCGACCGCTGCTCGCGAGGTGGCGTCGACCAGGACGCGCCGGGTCGCTACTCCGCCGAGCTCGGTCAGTCGTGTGGTCACGTCCATCGCGACAGCGTGCGTGCCGGAGCCCGGGAGCGCTCCGGTCCTCCACAGGGGCAGTCTCAGACGGCCGGGGTCGCGCGCTCCACGATCGCTCGCAGGTCGCCGCCGGCGAGCGCGCCGAAGGTCCCGTCGTACGCCGTGCCGAGGCGGCTCGCGCAGAAGACGTCGGCGACCTCCGGGGGAGCGAAGCGGACCAGCAGCGAGCCCTGCAGCACCGCCGCCATCCGGCCCGCCAGACGGCGTGCGTTGACCTCCAGCGCCGTGGGGTCGCCGATGAGGGAGCCGATCAGGGCCAGGGTGTCCTCGATGGCGCGGTCCAGGCGCGGGTCGCCCCCGCGGGCGCGGCCGACCTCGGTGATCCAGGCGTCGAGCACCTCCGGCTCGCGACCGAGGGCGCGCAGCACGTCGAGCGCGTTGACGTTGCCGGAGCCCTCCCACACCGAGTTGAGGGGTGCCTCGCGGTAGAGCAGGGGCAACCCCGACTCCTCCACGTAGCCGTTGCCGCCCAGGCACTCCAGGGCCTCCGCGACCAGCGCGGGCGTGCGCTTGCAGACCCAGAACTTCGCGAGCGGCAGGGCGATCCGGCGCAGGGCCGCCTCGTGCGCCGCCTCCTGGTGGTCGAGCCTGCCGAGTCCGTCGACAGCGGCGGCGAGCCGCATCGCCAGGAGGGTGGCCGCCTCGGCCTCGACCGCGAGGTCGGCCAGCACGTTCTGCATCAACGGCTTCTGCGCCAGCAGTGATCCGAAGGCCGAGCGGTGTGCGGTGTGCCACGTGGCCTCGTTGACGGCGCGTCGCATCAGCGAGGTCGAGCCGAGCACGCAGTCGAGCCGGGTAGCGGCAACCATCTCGATGATGGTCCGCACGCCGCGGCCCTCGTCGCCGAGGCGGTGCGCGACCGTGCCGTCTAGCTCCAGCTCCGAGGAGGCGTTGGAGCGGTTGCCGAGCTTGTCCTTGAGGCGGACGACGTCGAGCTGGTTGCGCACACCGTCGGGCAGCACCCGGGGCACCACGAAGCAGGTGACGCCGTCCTCGGCCTGGGCCAGCACCAGGAACACGTCGTTCATCGGGGCGGAGGTGAACCACTTGTGCCCGTGCAGGGTGTACTCGCCGTCCACGGAGGTGGGTCGAGCCTCGGTCACGTTGGCGCGGACGTCGGAGCCGCCCTGCTTCTCGGTCATCCCCATCCCGGCGAGCGCACCGCGCTTGGTGCTGGCCACACGCAGACCGGGGTCGTAGGTGGTTGACGCCAGCAGCGGGGTCCACTCCTTGGCGAGAGCGTCGTCGGCGCGCAGGGCCGGCACTGCGGCGTACGTCATCGAGATCGGGCAGCCGTGGCCGGGCTCGGTGTGCGACCAGGCCATGAAGCCGGCCGCCCTCCGGACGTGGGCGTACGGCGAGCCGGCCTCCTGCTGCTCCCACGGCCGGGCGGCGAGCCCGTGACCGACGGCTCGCTGCATCAGCCAGTGCCAGGAGGGGTGGAACTCGACCTCGTCGACCCGGGAGCCGTAGCGGTCGTAGCTCACCAGCCGCGGGTGGTGCTCGTTGGCGAGCATGCCGTGCTCGCGCGCCTCGGCGCTGCCGGCCTCGGCGCCGAGGGCCGCCAGGTCGTCGACCACCTCGACGCCCGCGTGTCGGACCACGGCCTCCACCAGTGCCGCGTCTCCTGTGACGATGTTGTGACCAGCCAGCAGAGGCGCCTGGTTCGTGGCTACCCGGATCTCCGAACGCATGCCCTTACGTTAGATCCATGTCCGGGGCGTCGAGCGTGGAGGATGCGGTCGTCGCGTGGTTCCACCGGTCCCGGGAGCTGGTCTGGCGGCTGATCGTCACCACCGTCGGCTCCTGCCTGAGGTACCGCGTCACCGGTCTGGCCGCCGAGGCGGCGTTCTTCGCGATCGTCTCGGTCCCGCCCTTGATCTTCGCGATGGCGGGTGCGATCGGCTACGTCTCCGACCAGTTCAGCGCCGCCCAGATCGAGGACGTGCGCACGGCGGTGATCGACCTCTCGAGCCGCGCGCTCACCGACAGCGCCGTCGACGGCGTCATCAGGCCCACGATCGCGGAGGTCCTCGACGAGGGCGGCCGGTTCGACATCATCTCGCTCGGCTTCGTGCTGGCCCTGTGGTCCGGCTCGCGTGCACTCAACGTCTTCGTCGACACCATCACCATCATGCACGGGCTCGGCGGGCACCGCGGGATCGTGCGGACCCGCGCGCTGTCGTTCCTGCTCTACATCCTGGCCATGGTGACCGGGGTCGTGTCGATCCCGCTGGTCGTCGCCGGCCCGAGCCTGGTGGAGGACTGGCTGCCCCAGCGCCTCGACTTCCTGATCTCGTTCTACTGGCCGGTCGTGGTGCTGGTCTGCATCTGCTTCCTCGCCACGCTCTACCACGTGTCCGTGCCGGTGCGGACCAACTGGAGCTTCAACCTCCCCGGTGCGACGTTCTCCCTGTTCTGCTGGATCGTCGGCTCCTACGTGCTGCGCTGGTTCCTCACGGTCACCTCGTCCGACTCGCGCTCGATCTACGGGCCGCTGGCGGCGCCGATCGCGGTGCTCCTGTGGCTCTACCTGGTCTCGATCGCGGTGCTCATCGGTGCGGCCGTGAACGCCGCCTTCGACGAGGTCTTCCCGCAGAAGGCGACCACTCGAGCAAGACTCGAGCTGATGCAACGGCTGCGTCGCCTCGGTTCGCGGGAGCAGACCGACTAGATTCACCTGCGTGCCGGAGGAGTCGACTGACATCACTGAGGGCCGCGTGCGCGGGAAGCTCTCCCTTCCGGACCCCGGACGCTCGCCGTGGTGGGAGCTCAGCCGTCGACTGCTGCTCGCGCTCGCGATCCTCGTCGGCACCGTGCTGCTGGTCTGGATCGACCGGGCGGCCTACGTCGACGGCAACGACCCCACCGGCAGGGTCGACCTGATCGACTCGATCTACTACACGACGGTCACCTTGAGCACGACCGGCTACGGCGACATCGCGCCCGTCGAGCCGCATGCGCGGATGATCAACGCCTTCGTCGTCACCCCGCTCCGCATCGCCTTCCTGGTGCTGCTGATCGGGACCACCCTCGAGGTGCTCGCCTCGCAGGGCCGCGAGATGTTCCGAGCCGCCCGCTGGAGGAAGCACATGTCTTCGCACGTCGTCGTCATCGGTTATGGCACCAAGGGGCGGGCAGCCGTCGACACCCTGGTCAACAACGGCACGGACCGCGAGGGGATCGTGGTCGTCGACCCCGGCAGCGAGGCGCTCCAGGAGGCCCATGCCGACGGGCTGGTCGTCGTCACCGGCGACGCGACCCGTCAGGACGTGCTACGCCGTGCCGGGGTCCAGGACGCCAGCCAGGTGATCATCACGACCAACCGCGACGACTCGAACGTGCTCGCCACGCTCAGCGTCCGCCAGCTCAACCCCGAGGTCTGGATCGTTGCCGCGGTCCGCGAGCAGGAGAACGTGGCGCTGATGCGCCAGTCCGGCGCCAACTCGGTGATCACCTCCTCCGACGCGGTCGGCCGGCTCCTCGGCCTGTCGTCGCTGTCGCCGACGCTCGGTTCGGTGATGGAGGACCTGCTCACCTACGGCCAGGGTCTCGAGGTGGCCGAGCGCGACCTGCTGGTCAGCGAGGTCGGCCAGCAGCCGCAGTCGCTGCCCGACCAGGTGATCTCGGTCGTGCGCGACGAGAAGGTCTACCGTTACTTCGACCCGGTGGTCACGCTGCTCGCCCGCGGCGACCGGTTGATCGTCGTACGCCCGGCCAAGGAGCGGCCGTGGGCGCCGCGGCCCGGCACCCACGACGAGAGCGTCGCCGACGGCGCCGACGACGAGTAGGCGCCCACCGGCGCGGTTCCCGCACGCGGTGGTGCCGAGGGGGCTAGCCTGCTCAGCACACAGTGGGGACTGAGTGGGAGTGGGGATGCCGGGCAACCGGAAGACGCCGCGCGCGGTCGTGCGCCCCGGCTGGGCCTTCGGGTTCGCCGGGCTGTTCGTCGCGCTCGCGATCGCCACGAGTCGGGCCACGCACGACGCGCCGGGCTTCGAGACCGCGCTGCCGGCCGGCGGCGCCGCGATCTTGTGGTTCCTGCTGCGCGGCGTGCGGGTCGTCAGCGTCGAGACCCTGGCTCTCCTGGCCGTCTTCTTCGGCTGCAACCTGATCCTGGGCTCCGACCCGGCCCTGGCCGCAGCCCTTGCGGGCGCGGTCGTGGTGCAGACGCTGGTCGGGGTGATGCTGCTGCGGCAGTGGTGTCCCGAGCTGTGGGGCTGCGGCGGTGACCGACCGCTGGATCGCCCACGAACGCTGGCCTGGCTGGTCGCGGCGATGGTGGTCGCGACGGCCGTGGGTGCGGTGCTCGTCGTCGGGAGCTGGACCGCCGTCAACGGCGACGAGCTCGACCTCGGCGGACTCCTCTGGTTCGGCCGCAACCTGTGCAGCGGGCTGACGGTCGTCACCTTCGGCCTGCTCCTGGGCGAGCGCCTCACCTCCGAGCCGCCACACCCGCGGTTGCTCAGCGGGGCCACCTGGCTCGAGTTCGGCGCCGCCGTGGTGTTCACGACCAGCATGTACGTGCTGGCCTTCTGGTTCGACGAGCTCCCGCTGGCCTTCCCGCTGCTGGCGGTGACGGTGTGGTTCGGCCTGCGGTTCTCCACGCTGGTCAGCGCCGGCTACGCCTTCCTCGCCGGCGTCGCGACCATCGCCCTGACGATGTCCGGGATCGGCCCGTTCGCCGAGGTCGACCGGGCCGACCTGGGCTTCCTGCTCGCCGCCTTCTACGTCGCGACCATCGTGGTCACCGGCCTCGGCCTGTCCACCGGTCGCGACGAGCGGCAGGCGTTGACCCAGGAGCTGCGGCGCACCCGCGAGGAGGCCGAGTACGACGCCCGGGTGCGCGAGGCGGTCATCGGCTCGATGCGCGAAGGCATCTTCGTCATCGACGACCGGAGCCGTCTGCTGCTGCACAACGCCGCGGCCGCCGAGCTGTTCGGGATCGCTGAGGACGAGGTGACCTGCGAGGTGCTCGCGGCCCGGTCCGGTCGTTGGGCCGACGGCTCCCCGATGAGCGACGCCGAGCGGCCGTCGAGCCGGGCGCTCGCGGGGGAGGCCGTGCACGACGCCGAGATCCTGATCAGCCTCACCGACGAGGCGGACCGCGTGGTGGCCGTGTCGGCGGTGCCGCTGCCGCGCGACGCGAACCGCGGCCGGTCGCGGGCCCTGGTGATCTTCCGCGACGCGACCTCGGAGCACACGCAGCGCGAGGAGCTCGCTGCGTTCGCCGGGGTGGTGGCCCACGACCTGCGCAACCCGCTGGCCGCCATCGACGGGTGGACGGAGATGATCGCCGACGAGCTCGACTCGGGCGCCCTGGACGCCAAGCTCGCGCGCGAGTTCGTGTCGCGGGTGCGCTCGTCCTCGCGCCGGATGCGCGAGCTGATCCGGGACCTGCTCGCCCACGCGACCAGCAGTGCCCGGGACCTGGACGTGGCGCGGGTCGAGGTCGGCGACCTGGCCCGCGAGGTGGCCGCGGCCCGGCACGTCGACGACCACGTCCGGTGCGGGGCGACACCGGCGGTGCTCGCCGACCCGGTCCTGGTCCGGCAGGTCCTCGACAACCTGATCGGCAACGCGATCAAGTACGTCGCGCCGGGTGTCGAGCCGTGCGTGGCGGTGAGTGGGTGCGCGACCGAGCCGGGGTTCGTCACGATCCGGGTCGCCGACAACGGGATCGGCATCCCGTGCGGCGAGGAGGAGCGGATCTTCGAGGAGTTCCACCGCGCGCACTACCGCGACTACGAGGGCAGCGGCCTGGGGCTGTCGATCGTGCGGCGCATCGTGGGCCGCCACGACGGCACCATCGTCGCGCTCCCGAACCCGACCGGTCAGGGGACGGTCTTCGAGTTCACGCTGCCGTCGTACGCCGGCTGACCCACCCTCAGGGGTGAGCCGAGCCGGGCACCTGTCGCCGATCATGGCGGTCCAGCGCGCCGCCCGGCGTCCCGTTCCACGGGGGTCGGTGGCGTCGGGCGGCGGCTGGACCAGCGAGGCTCATCCCGGAGGTGAGGGGCTCGATCTCGGCGCGATCCTCGGCAGGGCCGCTGGGATCGTGTCGGGGGCGCTCCCGCCGTGAGCGGCGTTGCTGGGTGCACTGTCGGATCCGGCCGGTCTCGGGGCGGTCAGACTCATCCCGGAGGTCGGCATGGAGTGGAACCTGGTGTTGATGAGCGCGATCGCGCTCGCCGTGCTGGTCGGCCTGCTCGTCTGAGGCCGAGCGCTGTCACGGACCGGCGTTGAGCCGGCGGTAGAGGCTGAGCTCGTCGCGGATCCGGTAAGGGAGCGGGGCTCCCACGTCGGCCACGGCGGCGGCGTACGCCT
>JBAWHI010000260.1:0-3844 GCA_049593675.1 Nocardioides sp. | reverse complement strand
GCGTCGGCCCGTGCTGGCCGTCGGGCTGGTCGGTGCGCTCATGGCCAGCAACGACTTCGCGGGCCTCGAGGACCGCATCCGCGACGTCGAACGACGCCTCGCGGCACCGCCACCGGACCCCGTCGCCGACCCGGACGAGCTCGCGAAGCTCCCCGCCACACTCGAGGTGTACCGGGCCGGACTCTCCTTGGTCGGCGGGGACCCAGCCGGCGCCGTCGCCCACGCCGAGGCCGCGCTCGACCTGGCTGTCGAAGGGGACGACCTCACGTGCGCAGCGGCGTCCGGCCTGATGGGGCTCGCGCTCTGGTCCACCGGCGATGTCGTCGCTGCCCACGGCGCCTACACGGCCGCCGCAGCCGGGCTCACCCGCATCGGACACATCGCCGACGTGCTCGGATGCTCGCTCACCATCGCCGACATGGAGCTCACCCTCGGCCGCCTCAGAGACGCCGAGAACACGCTCGAACGCGCCCTCGGTCTCGCCGAACAGCACGACCCTGGCGGCTCGGCAGGCGCGGGAGTGATGCGCGGGACGGCCGACATGCTGGTGGCGCTGAGTCGTGTCGCCTGGCACCGCGACGACCTGCCCGCGGTCGCCGACCTGCTTCGCCGCGCGGACGATCTCGGCGAGCCGGCCGGGCTCCCGCAGAACCCCTATCGGTGGCGAGTGGCGATGGCCCGCCTACGGGCCGCGGAGCGCAGCTGGTCGACGGCACTCGAGCTCCTCGACGACGCCCAACGCGTCTACCTCGGCGACTTCTCCCCTCCGGTCCATCCCATCCACGCGACCCGCGCCCGCCTCCTCGTCGCGTCGGGCGACCTGGAGGGCGCCCGGGCCTGGGCGCTCGAGCATCAGGTCGGCGTCGACGACGCCCTGAGCTACCTGCGCGAGTACGAGCACCTCACCCTGGCCCGACTACTGCTCGCCGAGCACCGAGCGACCGGCGACGCCGCCACGCTGCACCAGGCGACTGCCCTCCTACGCCGGCTCCTCGACGCCGCCGAGGCGGGCGAGCGCAACGGAACCGTCCTCGAGATCGAGGTCCTCCTCGCCATCGCCAACCGGTCCGCCGGCGACCAGCAGGCGGCCGCGACCGCTCTCGGACACGCCGTCCAGCTCGCCGAACCCGAAGGCTGGCAACGATTCCTCCTCGACGCCCCTGGCCTCACCGACCTTCTCCAGCCCCTCGCTGCGCAACGACCGGCGTCGACGTTCCTGCGACAGCTGCTCGCCGGACGCACTGACCCACCGCCGCCCGCGCCGTACCCCGACAAGCGGCCCGGAGCGCAGCCGCCGCTTCCCGACCCGCTCAGCGACCGCGAGCTCGATGTCCTGCGCCTCCTGGGCTCGGACCTCGACGGGCCCGCCATTGCCCGCGAGCTCGTGGTCGCCTTGAACACGGTGCGGACCCACACCAAGCACATCTACACCACGCTGGGCGTCAACAACCGCCGCGCCGCCGTCAGCAGAGCCCACCAGCTGGGGCTCCTCACGCGCTCCGCACGTACCTGAACGGTCGGGCGCCCGACCGGTTCTGCATCCGGAGGATCACCACCCGGTTCACCACATGATGTGAAGACCACTCACCCGCCCCGTTCCTAGCGTGCTCGCCATGAACACGCACAAGGCGAGCCGGTACGAGATCCGCCTCCACGGGCACCTCGACGAACGCTGGACGGCCTGGTTCGACGACATGACCATCTCCGTCGAGCCCGGCGGCGTCACCGTCCTGCGCGGAGAGGTCGCCGACCAGGCCGCGCTCCACGGCCTCTTGGCCCGCCTTCGCGACCTCGGACTCCCGCTCATCGCCGTCACGCCCGACCGAGCCGGGGAACCGGCGCGCGGCGAGGGGGTGGACGAGTGAGCCGCCTGGTGCCGGTCGGACTCGTCGCGCTCAGCGTCGTACCGCTCACCGCCGGCACGCTGCGCCTCGTTCAGGTCGCCGGCGGCCCCGCCCTGATGCCCGCCGACGACCGGTTCGCCGGCTTCCCTGCCGTCCTCGTCGCCCACATCGTCGGCGCAGCCGTCTACGCCCTGGTCGGCGTGCTCCAGTTCGTTCCACGGTTCCGGCGACACCACATGACGTGGCACCGGCGGGCCGGGCGCGTCCTGGCTGCCGCCGGATTGCTGATCGCGGGGTCGGCGCTCTGGCTCACGCTGTTCTACCCACCCCAGCCCGGGACCGGAGACCTTCTGTTCGTGTTCCGCCTCCTGGTCGGCACGAGCATGGCCGTGGCACTCGTCCTCGGCGTCCGAGCCGCCCGCAGCCGTGACATCGCCTCGCACCGCGCCTGGATGATGCGCGCCTACGCCCTCGGTCTCGGCGCCGGCACCCAGGTCTTCACCGCAGGCATCGGCGGCGCCGCGTTCGGCACAGGCGAGATCGCCGGAGACCTCGCCATGGCAGCCGGCTGGGGCATCAACCTCACCATCGCCGAATGGGCCATCCGCCGCCCCACCCTCCGCCCGTCAGGAGCACTCGCATGACCACCGACACCCTCCCCGAGGCCGCGACACCTTCGCCCGTCCTCGACAGCATCGTTCGCACCGAACGGCTCACGCTTCGGCCCGCGACCGCCAGCGACACCGACGCCACCTGGGCGTTCAGGCAGCAGGAGTCCGTCAACGAATGGCTCACCGGCTGCCCACCCGACCTCGACGGGTACCGCGACCTGTTCAACGACCCGGAGCGCCTCGCCACCACCGTCATCATCCAGCTCGGCCACGACCCCGCCGCACCGGTCATCGGCGACCTCATGCTCCGCCGCGACGACGCCTGGGCACAGCTCGAGATGACCGACCGAGCCAAGGGCACCCAAGCCGAGCTCGGCTGGGTCCTCAACCCCGTCCACGTCGGCCACGGATACGCCACCGAAGCCGTCCGAGCCCTGCTCCACTACTGCTTCGACCACCTCGGCGTACGCCGCGTCGTCGCGAACTGCTTCCTCGACAACGACACGTCCTGGCGACTCATGGAACGGGTCGGGATGCGCCGCGAGACCCATGCCATCGCCGAGTCCCTCCACCGCTCAGGCGCCTGGCTCGACACCGTCGGCTACGCGCTCCTCGCCGACGAGTGGACGCCGTGACCCCCACCGACCCAGGAGACCTCCATGGCGACAGCCACCGGCTCACCAGGCCGGCCACCCGATCCGCAGGCTGGGTTGACCGGCCCCCACGGCGCGGCGACCAGCGCCACTCTTGAGCGCGGGCACGTTCCGGTGCCACCCGCGCGATGCCGATGGGGCGTCCTTCCGAGGAAGACTCTCGTAGCAGCCTGTCCGGGCCGTACAACGACCGGATCTGCCGAACTGAGGGACTTCGTGCCGTTGCCTCAGCCTGCTCCGGGGACGAGGTGCCGTGCGCCTCATCCCCGGAGCACGGGGCAGACGATCAGTCGACCACCGAGCGGACAATCTCGGCGATGCGCGTCTCGGTGACGGCATCCACCGTCTCGAAGTACCACGCGGCCGGCATCAACCCCCCGTCCACGCCGCCAGCCGCGCGGAAGGCTGCCTTCTCGGTGATCGCGAGGTTCAACCGCTCATCCATGCGCAACGTGACGAGCGCCGGTGTACTCGCCGACTTCGCATAGGCGGGCATGCCGTACCAGATGCGCGGCTTGAGGGTTGGAGCCGCGGCCATGATGATGTCGTGCACCCGCTGCATCGTCGACCGGGCCGGCTCGTCCAGCTTCGAGATCTTGTCGGCCACCTGTGTCAGGTTCTTCTCGTCCTTCGACGACATGTCATGTCCTTTCGTCTACCGATGTCGAGCACCGGCGGTATGAAGTCGGCGCACAGTGCGCCGCACCCCACCCGGACATGTCCTGAGCTGATCAGG
>JBAWHI010000259.1:0-4193 GCA_049593675.1 Nocardioides sp. | reverse complement strand
GTCCGGGTCCGAGCGCGACTGCTGGAACCAGTCGTGCTGGTCACTCGTGTGGTTCATGACGAAGTCGATGATCACCCGGATGCCGCGCTTGTGCGCCTCGCCGAGGAAGTAGCGGAAGTCGTCGATGGTCCCGATCTCGGGATGGACCTCGGTGTAGTGGGCGACGTCGTAGCCGTCGTCGCGCAACGGGCTCGGGAAGAACGGCGGGATCCAGAGACAGTCGACCCCGAGCCACTCGAGGTAGTCGAGCTTCTCCACCAGCCCCCGGAAGTCGCCGGTGCCGTCCGCGTTGGAGTCGCGGAAGGCCCGGACCAGGACCTCGTAGAAGACGGCGCTCTTGAACCACTCGGGCGTGTGCTCGTTGAGCACCTGCGCCTCGCCGGTGTCCTGGGTCACCGCGCCCTCCTCACGCTGAGCACGTGGGCGGGCTCGTGGAACGGGTCGAGCCGCACGTAGTTGTGCGCCGTCCAGCTCCAGTCGGCGCCGGTGATCTCGTCGTGCACGACGAACGAGTCGTGGTCGGCCAGGCCGAGCGCCGCCATGTCGAGGTGGACGGTGGTCTCGCGGGCGGCGTGCGGGTCGACGTTCACGACCACGATGACCGTGTCCTGAGCGGTCGACTTCGAGAACACCAGCACGTTCTCGTCGTCGCTCCAGTGGATCGCGACGTTGCGCAGCTGCTGGAGGGCCGGGTGCTGGCGACGGATCTCGTTCAACCGGGTGAGGTACGGCGCGAGGGTGCGCCCCTCCCGGGCGGCGGCCTCCCAGTCGCGGATCCGGATCTGGTACTTCTCCGAGTCGAGATACTCCTCACTGCCCGGCTTCACCGCGACGTGCTCGAACAGCTCGAAGCCGGCGTAGACGCCCCAGCTCGGCGACCCGGTCGCAGCGATCGCCGCGCGGATCTTGAACGCCGCCGGTCCGCCGTACTGCAAGAAGGCGTGCAGGATGTCGGGGGTGTTGACGAAGAAGTTCGGCCGCATCAGGTGGTCGGACTCCTGGGAGACCTCGCGCAGGTACTCCTCGATCTCCCACTTCGCGGTCCGCCAGGTGAAGTAGGTGTAGCTCTGGTGGAAGCCGACCGCGCCGAGGCCGTGCATCATCGCCGGGCGGGTGAACGCCTCGGAGAGGAACAGCACGTCGGGGTCGGTGCCCCGGATCTCCTTGAGGATCCACTCCCAGAACGCCAGCGGCTTGGTGTGCGGGTTGTCGACGCGGAAGATCCGCACCCCGTGCGACATCCACAGACGCACGATCCGCAGGACCTCCTGGGCGATGCCGGTCGGATCGTTGTCGAAGTTGACAGGGTAGATGTCCTGATACTTCTTCGGCGGGTTCTCCGCGTAGGCGATGGTGCCGTCGGCGCGGGTGGTGAACCACTCCGGGTGCGAGGTCACCCAGGGGTGGTCGGGTGCGGCCTGGAGGGCGAGGTCGAGTGCCACCTCGAGGCCGACCGCACGGGCCTTGGCGACGAACGCGTCGAAGTCGTCGAAGCTGCCGAGGTCGGGGTGGATCGCATCGTGGCCGCCGTGCTTCGAGCCGATCGCCCACGGCGACCCGGTGTCCTCGGGGCCCGGGTCGAGGGTGTTGTTCGGTCCCTTGCGGTTGACCTCGCCGATCGGGTGGATCGGCGGCAGGTAGATCACGTCGAAGCCCATCGCGGCGACGGCGTCGAGCCGCTCGGCGGCGGTGGCGAACGATCCGCTCCGGACCTTCCCCGTCGCGGCGTCCTTGGTCGCGCCCTCGGAGCGGGGGAAGAACTCGTACCAGCTGCTGAACAGCGCGCGCTCGCGGTCGGCGTAGGCCGGGTAGGGACCCTCGACGGTCAGCAGCTCCCGGATCGGGTGGCTGTGCAGGATCCCGCTGACCTCGGGGGACTCCAGGACGGCGAGCCGTGCCGCGGCCGGCCGCTCGGTGTCGCGACACGCGTCGATCGCGCCTTGGAGGACGGGGGCGGCGTCGGCCGCGCCCGGGTCGCGGGGGTCGAGCGAGCCGAGCACCCGCTCGAGCAGCAGCGCGCCCTCGGCGAACATCAGCTCGACGTCCACGTCCGCCGGGATCTTGACGCCTGCGTTGTGCTGCCACGTCGACAGCGGATCCGACCAGGCGACGATCTCGAAGGTCCACGCACCGACGGCGTCGGGGGTCACCCACGCCTCGTAGCGGTCGGGGACGTCGGCATGCTTGGCCATCCGCACCGGAGCCCGCCGGCGGCCGTCGGGGCCGATCAGCACGACCTCGGCCCCGAGCCGGTCGTGTCCCTCGCGGAACACGCTCGCGGTCACCGGCATGGGCTCACCGACGGTCGCCTTCGCCGGTTGCCGACCGAGATCGACCAGAGGAGTGACGTTCATGACGGGGATGCGTCCGACCATGATCTCCAACCTAGCGAGGGGGCGATGGGAGTCGGCAAGCGCGGACGAGACAGCACAGCGCCGACGGGTAGGCCGTACCCGTCGACGCTGTGCGGAAACCGGCGTCAGTGCACCTGCGGCTCGGCGGCGGCGGTCAGCAGGGCCACCGCGCCGGCCCGGTGGCGGGAGCGGCGCACACGCGGTGAGGTCATGGACGGGCCAGCGCCGGACGGCGGGGTTCGTGATGTGAACCCCTTCCCGGAGGGATTTCGGCCGATCTTTTGATCGTTCCAACCAAACCGTTGTAGCGTCCATCCGTGCGTGCCATCCGTCGCTTCACCGTCCGCCCTGTCCTGCCTGCCGCGCTGGCCGCCCTGGGCGACCTCGCCGGGAACCTCCGCTGGTCCTGGCACCCCGAGACCCAGGACGTCTTCGAGTACGTCGACGCCGACCTGTGGGACGCCACCGGGCGAGACCCGGTGAAGCTGCTGGGCGCCGTCGGTCCGCAGCGGCTCGACGAGCTGGCGGAGGACCCCGACTTCCGCGCCCGCCTCGACCGTGCGGCCGAGGACCTCCAGGCCTACCTGACCGGCGACCGCTGGTACCAGAAGCGGCTGGAGGCGGGAGAGCAGGGACCGCGCGCGATCGCCTACTTCTCCCCGGAGTTCGGCATCACCGCCGTGCTTCCGCAGTACTCCGGTGGCCTCGGCATCCTGGCCGGCGACCACCTCAAGGCGGCCAGCGACCTCGGCGTCCCGATCATCGGCGTGGGGCTGCTCTACCGGCACGGCTACTTCAAGCAGTCGCTGTCACGAGAGGGCTGGCAGCAGGAGACCTACCCGGTGCTCGACCCCGACGGACTGCCGATCTCGCTGCTGCGCGAGGAGAACGGTGACCGGGCGATGGTCAGCATCGCGATGCCGGACGGACCCGATCTGCTCGCGCGGATCTTCGTGGCCAGCGCCGGCCGGGTCCCGCTGCTGATGCTCGACACGGACGTCGAGGGCAACCCCGACCACTACCGCGACGTGACGGACCGGCTCTACGGCGGCAACAGCGAGCACCGGCTGCGCCAGGAGCTGCTGCTCGGCGTCGGGGGCGTGCGGGCGATCCGCGCCTACTGCCGGATCACCGGGCACCCCGCTCCCGAGGTGTTCCACACCAACGAGGGTCACGCGGGCTTCCTGGGCCTGGAGCGGATCCGCGAGCTCACCGTGGCCGAGGGCGGCCCGAGGCTCGATCTCGACACCGCGATCGAGGTCAGCCGCGCCTCGACCGTCTTCACCACGCACACCCCGGTCCCGGCCGGCATCGACCGCTTCCCGCGGACCCTGATGGAGCAGTACTTCAGCGACGCCGGCCCGGTGCCCGGCGTCCCCGTCGAGCGGATCCTCGCGCTCGGCGCCGAGGACTACGCCGGGGGCGACTCCTCGGTGTTCAACATGGCGGTCATGGGGTTCCGGCTCGCGCAGCGGGCCAACGGAGTGTCACAGCTGCACGGACACGTCAGCCGCGGGATGTTCAGCGGCCTGTGGCCGGCCTTCGACGAGGCCGAGGTGCCGATCGGGTCGATCACCAACGGCGTGCACGCACCGACGTGGGTGGCGCGCGAGATGTTCGAGCTCGCGGCCGGGCACGGCGTGGACAAGGACTCCGACGATGTCGACGCGTTCTGGGACGTGGTCGACAAGGTCCCGGGCGTCGACGTGTGGGCGACCAAGCGGCAGATGCGCGAGAAGCTGGTGCTCGACGCCCGCAAGCGGCTGGCTCGTTCCTGGCAGAAGCGCGGCGCTGCCCGCGCCGAGCTCGGCTGGATCGACGGCGCCCTGGATCCCGAGG
>JBAWHI010000258.1:0-2921 GCA_049593675.1 Nocardioides sp. | reverse complement strand
GTCTGAACCTGAGTTCAGGGTCAGACTGCGCCGGCTCGGCGTTGGGGGGCGTGACAGGCTGGAGACATGTCGTCGAACGTCGTGATCGCCGGAGCCTCGGGATTCCTGGGGACGCACCTGTCAGCGGAGCTGCGCGATCGCGGCCACAGCGTCTTGTCGCTCGTACGGCGCCCGACGTCGGCCGCCGACGAGTCGACCTGGGGCCCCTACGTGGCCGTCTACGACCGCGACGTGATCGAGCGGGCGGACGTCGTGGTCAACCTGGCCGGCGCGCCGACGGTCGGCAACCCCCACTCGAAGATCTGGGCGCGCAACCTGCGCGACAGCAGGGTGACGACGACGCGGGTGCTGGCCGCCGCCGTCGCCGACAGCGAGCGGCAGCCCGCCCTGCTCGCCGGCAACGGCATCGGCTGGTACGGCGACCACGGTGACGCCGTCGTGACCGAGCGGTCCGAGAGCCGCGGCCACAGCCTGATGACCGAGGTCAGCCGCGACTGGCAGGACGCGGCGACACCCGCGGTCGAGGCGGGCGCACGGGTCTGCTTCCTGCGCACCGCCCCGGTGATCGACCAGGCCGCGGCGCCGCTCAAGCAGCTGCGCGTGCTGACCCGGCTCGGCCTCGGCGCCCGGCTCGGCGACGGACGGCAGCGGATGGCGATGATCTCGCTGCGCGACTGGGTCGGCGGGGTCGCGCACCTCGTCGACGACGAGACGACGAGCGGTCCGGTCAACCTGGGCTGCCCGGAGACCCCGACCAACGCGGAGTTCACCGACGCTCTCGCTCAGGCGGTGCACGGCAAGGCGTTCCTCGTCGCTCCCGCCGTGGCGATCCGCGTCGGAGCGGGCCCGCTGGCCCCCGAGCTGCTCGGCTCGATCAACCTCCGGCCGACGGTGCTCGAGGCCGCCGGCTACCGGTTCCGCGACCGCACCGTCGACGAGGTCATCCGCGCCGGGTTGCGCTGAGCACCGACCTGACCCGCCACTCCCCTGCCACCCGCACCATCGTCACGACGTGCCGGCTCGGCCGGTCTCTCGGCAACGTCAGCCGGCCGGGTGCCGCCGTCGCGCCGGTGAGGCGGTCGGTCACGTCGAGGACGAGACGGTCCGGCGTACGTCGTCGGGTGTCGACCTCGAGCAGCTGCATCCGGATCCCCTCGACCCGCAGGCCTCGCGCGCGCCAGCGGTCCAACATGGCGAGATCTCGGCGTCCGGCCGCGGAACCGGGCGTGTAGAGACCGCGCAGCGCGGCAGGATCCGCCGTCGACCAGGCGAGGGCCCGCTGCTCGTCCCAGTCGCGGAGCACGTCGACGGGGGTCGGGGCCGGCGCCGGCGCGAGGGCGAGGAGCAGCAGCGGGAGGAGGAGCACGCCCGTCTCCTACCCACCTCGACCCCACCGTCAGCAGCTCGTCCACAGGCTCGGAGTAGGGTCGGCGATGTGAACTTCGAGGAGGTCGGGCTTGTCGACTACCTCGCCGCCTGGGATCTCCAGCGCGAGGTCCACCAGCGCGTCGCGGCCGGCGAGCAACCCGGGACCGTGCTGCTGCTGGAGCATCCCCCCGTCTTCACCGCCGGCAAGCGCACCGAGCCGCACGAGCGCCCGGTCGACCCGGGCGGCGCCGACGTCATCGACGTCGACCGCGGCGGCAAGATCACCTTCCACGGTCCCGGCCAGCTGGTCGGCTACCCCATCGTCGCGCTCCCCGATCACGTGAAGGTCGTCGACTACGTCCGCCGGGTCGAGGAGGCGCTGATCCAGGTGTGCTCGGACCTCGGTGTCACCACGGCCCGGGTTCCGGGACGCAGCGGCGTCTGGCTCCGCGCCGACGAGCGCGGCCCCGAGCGCAAGATCGCCGCGCTCGGCATCCGGGTCAGCCGCGGCGTGACGATGCACGGCTTCGCGATCAACTGCGACGTGGATCTCGCCTGGTACGACCGGTTCGTGCCCTGCGGGATCGCCGACGCCGGGGTGACCTCGCTGACCCGCGAGCTCGGTCGCGAGGTCACGGTCGCGGAGGTCGTCCCGTTCGTGGAGCGGCACCTCACCTCCTACCTGGGCTGGTCGGCGTACGACGCGACGCCCGACTACGACCCGCGACCCGATCCGGCCACGGGCCCGAGGATCGAGCTGCTCACTCCCTGACCGCGTGTCGATCGCGGCGCCGGTCGCGGCTGGTGCTGCAATCACCCGGTGAATGCACTGGTCATCGAGACGAGCGGGCTCCGCAAGGAGTTCAGCACCCGTCGCGGGGTTCGTACGGCGGTCGACGGGCTCGACCTCGCTGTGCCCGCGGGCGGTGTGCACGGGTTCCTCGGTCCGAACGGTTCCGGCAAGACCACGACGATCCGGATGCTCCTGGGGCTGGCCCGAGCGAGCTCCGGCACCATGCGGGTCCTCGGGCAGGAGGTGCCGCGCGCACTTCCGGCCGTGATCGGCCGGGTCGGAGCCGTGGTGGAGAACCCGAAGTTCTCGCCGAACTTCAGCGGCCGGCAGAACCTCCTGCTGCTCGCCCGCTCCATCGGTGCACCGACGTCCAGCGTGGACGCGGCCGTCGAGACCGTCGGGCTGACGGGTCGCGACCGGGACCGCTACAAGTCCTACTCCCTCGGGATGAAGCAGCGGCTCGCGATCGCGGCGACGCTGCTCAAGGAGCCGGAGCTGCTGATCCTCGACGAGCCGACCAACGGCCTCGACCCGGCCGGCATCCGCGAGATCCGCGAGACGATCCGGAGCCTGGGCGAGTCGGGCGTGACCGTCCTGCTGAGCTCGCACATCCTCGCCGAGGTCCAGCAGGTCTGCACCTCGGCCACGATCATCGGCAACGGCCGGATGCTCGCGTCCGGACCGGTCGACGAGCTGGTCGGCACCAGCACGGCCTACCGCGTCGACGCCGACGACCCGACCGCCGCCGCGCGGGTGCTGA
>JBAWHI010000257.1:0-4774 GCA_049593675.1 Nocardioides sp. | reverse complement strand
GACGGCACCCTCTCCGACGACGAGTACCGCTGGCTCGAGGCCCGCGGGCGCGGGGGGTTCGGGTTGGTGATGACCTGCGCGACGTACGTCGTCCCCGCGGGGCAGGCCTGGCCGGGACAGCTCGGGATCGCCGACGACCGGCACCTGCCCGGTCTGACCCGGCTCGCCCACGGACTGCGCGCCACCGGCGCCCGGTCGTCGGTCCAGCTCCACCACGGCGGCCGGCGCGCCGATCCCGCCCTCAGCGGGCGGCCCAACCAGTGCCCGTGGGACGACCCGGAGAAGGACGCGGTGGCGATGACGACCGCCGAGGTCGAGGAGGCGGTGACCGACTTCGTGGCCGCCGCCGTGCGTGCCGAGTCGGCCGGCTTCGACGGGGTCGAGGTGCACGGAGCGCACGGCTACCTGGTCGGCCAGTTCCTCGACGCCCGGCACAACCGGCGCGACGACCGGTACGGCGGCTCGCTCGACAACCGGGCCCGGATGCTGATGGAGATCCTCGACGGGATCCGCGCCGCCACCGGCCCGGACTTCCAGCTCGGTCTGCGGCTCACCCCGGAGGGGAACGGGATCACCCTGGCCGAGGGCAGGGAGGTCGCGGGACGGGTCCTGGCCTCCGGCCGGCTCGACTACCTCGACATGTCGCTGTGGGACGTCTTCATGGCCCCGCGAGGCGATGGCCACGAGGGGCTGCTCATCGACCACTTCACCGACCTCCCGCGCGGCGGAACCCGTCTCGGCGTGGCCGGGAAGGTCCTCTCCGCCGCCGACGCCTCGTGGTGCCTGGAGAAGGGCGCCGACTTCGTCTCCGTCGGGATGGGCGCGATCGTCCACCACGACTTCGCCGACCAGGTCGTCGCCGACGCCGGGTTCTCCAGCCTGCCCCACCCGGTCACCCGCGAGCACCTGGCCGCCCAGGCCGTGAGCCCGCGGTTCATCGACTACCTCGACGACGGCTGGGACGGGTTCGTCGCCTGAGCTGGGGCGGTCGCGCCGGGACGCCTCGGCGCTCCGGTCGCACTGAGCGCCGGACCCGCTGCCATGACCAGGACGGCGGCGAGCAGGGCGAGGCCGCCGAGGATCGCGAACAGAGCGGCGTAGCTGCCCGTCAGCGTGGCCACCGCGGCTCCGAACGCGGGCGCCAGCGCGGCAGCGACGCCCAGGGGTGCGTGGTAGACGCCGTTGAGCGCGGCGTACCGCTCCGGCCCCCAGTGGTCGGCGACCACCGTGGCCCCGATCAGCGTGAACAGCCCGCGGGCCGCACCGCTGAGGACCGCGACGGCGATGAGCGCCGGCACCGGACCCGGCACGACGGCGAGCACGATGAGCGTCAGCGCCATCGTCGCGATCACCAGCGCCGCCCGCGGGTTGGGCGCGAGCCTGCGGTCGAGCGCCGGATAGGCCAGTCGGCCGGCGACCTGGCCAGCGCCGGAGAGGCCCAGCACCCAGGCCGCCAGCTGCACGTCCAGGCCCCGGTCGAGCAGCAGCGGGACCAGGTGGACCATCGAGGCGTACATGGTCAGCGACGCCAGGCCGCCCGACGTCGCCACGACGAGGAAGGTCCGGCTGGTCAGGATCTCGCGGTCGCGTCCGCGGGCTCGACGGCCCGATGCGGACGGGGCGGCCGCGTGCCACGGCAGCCGCAGGGCGAAGAGGTGGGCCGGCGCGGTGACCACGAGCAGGACGCCGGCGAGCACCAGGTAGGCACCGCGCCATCCCAGCTGCTCCCCCAGCACGGCGGTGAGCGGAGCGAAGATCGTCGACGCGAAGCCGGCCACGAGGGTCAGGGTCGTGATCGCCCGCACCCGGCCGGCGCCGAACCAGTGAGTGAGGGCGGCGAACGCGGGCGGATAGAACGTCGCGGCGCTCGCAGCTCCTGCCAGCAGCCAGCCCAGCACGAAGATCGGATAGCTCGGCGCGAGACCGACGAGCGCGATGGCCGCGGCGCCGAGGGCGCTCCCCGCCGCCATCACGATCCGCGGGCCGCGACGCTGGAGCACCCGGCCGACGAGCACCCCCACCAGCGCCCCGAACAGGCTGCCGGCGGAGAACGCCGCCGTGACCGCGGTCGCGGACCAGCCGGTGTCCTCGACGATCGACGGCGCGAGCACGGTGAAGGCGTAGTAGAGCACCCCGTAGGCGATCGTGACGGTCGCGCACAGGGTCACCAGGACCCGCCCGGCGTGCGGGTCGGGCGCGATGCCGTTCACGGCCGCCCGACCCGACGCGCCCTCAACGCTCGGCAGGTGTCTGCCCGATCTCCAGCAGCGCCGGCGGCGGGGCGCAGCAGCCCCCGCCCTCCGCGCTCTCGGGGTCGTCGAAGACGCCGGCACCGCCGCAGACACCGGTGTCGGGCAGCACCAGCTCGACCCGCGCCGCGGCCTCGTGGTCTCCCGCCAGCGCCGCGACCACGCTCCGGACCTGCTCGTAGCCGGTCAGGGCGAGGAACGTCGGCGCCCGGCCGTAGGACTTCATGCCGACGAGGTAGAGGTCCGGCTCGGGCTGAGCCAGATCGGCGGCGCCGGTTGCCTGGACCGAGCCGCACGAGTGCAGGTTCGGGTCGATCTCCATCGCGATCTGCCGCGGCGCCTCGAGGGTCGGGTCGAGATCCAGGCGCATCTCGGAGAGGAAGCTCAGGTCGGGACGGAACCCGGTCAGGACCACCACCGTGTCCGCGGCCGGGAGCTCGCGACCGTCCTCGCCGACGAGGACCGCCGACCCGGCGCCTTGGCGGATCTGGGCGGTCCGGAAGCCGGTCACCAGCTCGACCGCACCGGACTCGACCGCTCGCCGTGCCCGCTGCCCCAGGGCCCCCCGCTCGGGCAGCTGGTCGGCGGAGCCGCCCCCGAAGGTGTCGTCGCTGACCACCCGCCGGATCGCCCAGGTGATCCGGGTGCCGGCGTGCTCGGCGGCGATCTGCACCAGCTCGTGGATCGCGTTGAAGGCTGAGTCCCCGGAGCCGACGACGACCGTGTGCCTGCCTGCGTAGCGCTGGGGCTCGGTACGGTTCGGCACCTGGTAGGTCAGCAGGTCCGCGGCCGAGCGCTCACCGAGCGCGGGCACGCCGTCGGCACCGGCCGGGTTGGGGCGCCGCCAGGTGCCCGAGGCGTCGATCACCGCACGTGCCTCGAGCCGCGACTCGTGACCGGCCTCGTCGACGACGTGGATCGTGAAGGGCTGCTCGTCGCGACCGGCGTCGACCAGCCGGTCCCTGCCCTTGCGGGAGACCGCAGTGACCCGGTGTCCGTAGCGCACCCGCTCGCCCAGCACCGCGCCCAGCGGCGCGAGGTAGCCCTCGATCCACTCGGCCCCGGTCGGGTAGCCCGCCGTCGGCGCGACCCACCCGGTCGGCTCCAGCAGCCGCACGGATGCGGTGTCCACCAGCTCGGGCCACGCGGAGAACAGCCGCACGTGGCCCCACTCGGCCACCGCGGAGGCCGGGCCGCTGCCGGACTCCAGCACCAGGGGCTCCAGGCCCCGCTCCAGCAGGTGGGCCGCCGCCGCCAGGCCTTGGGGGCCGGCGCCGATCACCAGGACGGGCAGGTCAGTCATGTTCGCTCCTCGGGACGGACGACACCATCGTATTGATGTTCGTCGATGCGACAACCATAGGCTCATATCGACAGATGTCAATGGATAGGTCAGAATGACTCCATGGCCGCCCCCCTGCCGACGATCCCGTCCGACCAGCTCGCGTCCTGCTGCTCACCCCTCACCGGTGGCGTGGTGGGCGACGAGGCCGCCGAGACGCTGGCGCGGATGTTCAAGGCGCTCGGCGATCCCACCCGCGTCCGGCTGCTCTCCATGATCGCTGCCGCATCCGGGGGCGAGGCCTGCATCTGCGACATGACCGAGCCCATCGGGCTCAGCCAGCCCACCATCTCCCACCACATGCGGATCCTGGTCGACGCGGGCCTCGCGACCCGCGAGCAGCGCGGCCGGTGGGCCTACTACCGCGTGGCGCCCGAGGTCCTCGGCTCCCTGTCCGCCGCGCTCGCTCCGCCCCTCGGATGAGCGGCCCGGGAAGCCCCAGCACCCCCTGCCGGGTTCCCCGAGCATGAGTGACACGAGCGCCGAGGACGTCGCGGCCCGCCGCCGCGCCTTCCGGGAGTTCGTCGAGCCCGAGATCGAGGTCATGCTCCGGGTCGCCCGCAGCACGACCGGGAGCCAGGCGGACGCCGAGGACCTGGTCCAGGAGTCGCTGATCCGCGCGTTCCGGGCGCTCGATCGCTTCGACGGCCGCCATCCCCGGGCCTGGCTGCTCACCATCATGCGCAACACCAACGTCAACCTGCACCGGCGCCAGCGACCGGTGACCGTCGACGACTGGGAGCTGATCCACAGCTCCCGCCCGGCGTTCGGGACGCCCCAGGCGCCCCCCGCCGAGGACGTCTACGTCTCCGAGGAGCTCCACGAGGAGCTCCAGGCCGCGGTGAGCGCCCTCGACCCGAGGTTCCGCTCGACCCTGGTGCTGGTCGACGTGCACGACCTGTCGTACGCCGAGGCTGCCGCGGTCCTGGGCGTCCCGGTCGGCACGGTCATGTCGCGCCTGAGCCGGGCCCGAGATCGGGTCAGGAAGTCGCTCGCCCCCACGTTCACCGCCCGAGGAGGACTGTCATGAGCGGACCCATCCGGCAGATGCTGACCTGCCACTGGTCAGCGCGACGCATCCAGCGCTACCTCGACTCCGATCCTGCCGCGCCGCTCACTCCCGGCGAGATCACCCGCCTCGAGGCGCACGTCGCGACCTGCGAGCGCTGCGAGGAGCTGATGC
>JBAWHI010000256.1:0-3225 GCA_049593675.1 Nocardioides sp. | reverse complement strand
GGCGTGCGCCGACCCCGGTCAGCGGGTGCCCGTCGGCGAGGCGGTCCCGGCGGTGCGCAGCGCCTTCGCCGCGCACAGCGACGGGGTCGTCGCGGGGGCCGTGGGTCAGCACGTGGTCGTGCTGGCTCGTCTCCCCGGGCTCGCGACGGGCCGCACCCGGGCGCTGGCCACGGAGTGCTTCGACCTGATGGGGCCGGCGCTCCCGGAGGAGTCACGGGTCGTCGTGGGCATCGTGCCCGGCGTGACCGACCCCGCCGACGTCGCAGCCGCCGTCGTCCGGGCCCGTGAGACGGTGCGGCTCGCCCACGGCTTCGGGGTGCACTCCGGCGTCCTGCTCGCCCGCGACCTCGGCGTACAACGACTCCTGGGGAGCGGGGTGCCGCCGCGCGAGCTGGCCGACTTCGTCCGTGAGCAGCTGGGGCCGGTCATCGATCACGACCGTGCCCACAGCTCGGACCTGGTGCGCACCCTCGATGCGTTCCTCGCCTCGGGGATGTCCAAGTCGGCCAGCGCCGACCGGCTCGGCATCCGGCGGCAGTCGTTGTACGCCCGGCTCCAGCGGATCGAGGCACTGCTCGGCATCACCTTCGCCGACCCGGGACAGGTCGGTGGACTCTCCCTGGCGCTGACCGCATGGCGGATGCGCACCGGGGTGGATCCGCAGGCGGCCTTCGCGCGGCGGAGCGCACCGTGATCAGTCGTTCGCGCCGGTAGCCGGCGACCGGGGGGCGCTCCGCCCGCGAGCGGACCTCAGAGGTAGCGGCCGCAGTGCGGCCACGGCGAGCGGCCCTGCGCGGCGTAGAGCTTCTTGGCGCGGTAGGTCTGCTCGGAGGACGAGGCATGGTGCGGCATACCGGAGCCGCCGACGCCGCGCCAGGTGGCGGGGCTGAACTGGTAGAGCCCGTAGTAGCCCGACGGGTTCACCGCACGCGGGTTGCCACCGGACTCGCAGCGCGCGAGCGCGCCCCAGTTGAGGTGGCCGGTGCCGGCGACCCAGGGCTGCTTCTTGCCGACGTGGACCACCTTGGGCTGGGGCCGACGGACCCAGCGCTTGTGGACCTCACGCTTCACCGTGCGGCCGTTGTGCAGCTCCAGGTCGACCCGCAGCTTGCGGATCCCGTCGCGCCCCTTCTTCTCGACGCGCCGCACGCCCGGCGCGAGCGTCGCCACCTTCCGGACCTTCTTCTTGCGGTCGAAGCGCACCGTGTGGTGGCGCACCGCATGCCGGACCTTGATGACCCGGACCCGATCGCCGTCCCGGAGCACCCGCTTCTCGCGGTCGCGCACCCGGTCGCCGTTGCGGAGGACGCGGACCTTGTCGTTGCCGTCGATCTCGACGCCGACCTCCTCGAGCAGGCCCCAGGGACGAGACGCCTCGGTCTCGACCGTCTTCCCCTCGCGCTTCCCGACCTTCAGCCGGACGGTGGTCGTCTCCGGCTCGGTGGTCTCGCTGCCCGGCTCGGACGGATCCTCGATCGGGTCCGCGTTCGCGGGGCCGACCCCGACACCGACGGCGAGCGCCCCCGCCACGACGGCGCAGGCGCTGCCTCGCATGATTCGGTTGATGGCACGCATGGACATGCGTCTCCCTTAGATCGGTGGTTTCTCCGGCGGCGATCTCGGCCACCCTCGATGACTCAGACCGCCCTCTGGGCGGCGGCGCGACAGCGGTGTCGCACCACGGCTCACGTGACGATCCCGCCCCTGGGCCGACCCGCATCGGGTCGACGGGCGAGACGCCGGGACAGCCCGGCGATGCCTACGTAGCACGTCGACCGTAGGCGACGGACGTCGCCCGACCGAAATCGCCGGTCCACCTGGCGGACCACCTGCGGGCCGCACGGGTGGCCGCACGGGTGGCCGCGACGGACTCTCAGGAGGCGGGGACGCGTGCCTCGATCTCGGCCTGCCACGCGGTCGGTGCGGCGTCGGAGGGCATCCGCCAGTCACCCCGGGGAGACATGGTGCCGCCGGGGCTGACCTTCGGCCCGTTGGGCAGTGCGGACCGCTTGAACTGGCTGGCGAAGAAGCGCTCCGCGAAGACCACGAGCCAGTGTCGGATCTCACGAAGGTCGTAGGCCGCGCGCCGGCTCTCGGGGAAGTTCGGCGGCCAGTCGCCCTCGTCGGCGTCGCGCCAGGCGTGCCAGGCCAGGAAGGCGATCCGGCTCGGCCGGGCTCCACGCCGCAGCACGTGGTAGAGCGTGAAGTCCTGCAGCGCGTAGGGGCCCACGGTCGCCTCGGTGGCCTGGGGGAGCTGGTCCTCGCGGGTCGGGATCAGCTCGGGGGTGATCTCCTGCTCCACGATCTCGAGCAGCAGGTCGGCCGCGTCCCCCTCGACCTCGCCGTGCTGCGCGACCCAGCGGATCAGGTGCTGGATCAGGGTCTTCGGGACCCCGGAGTTCACGGTGTAGTGCGACATCTGGTCGCCCACGCCGTACGTGCACCACCCGAGCGCGAGCTCGGACAGGTCGCCCGTGCCGAGGACGATGCCGCCACGGTGGTTGGCGAGGCGGAAGAGGTAGTCGGTGCGAAGCCCGGCCTGGACGTTCTCGAACGTGACGTCGTACACCTCTTCGCCGTCGGCGTAGGGGTGGTCGAGGTCGGCGAGCAGCTGGCGCGCCGCGGCCGTGATGTCGATCTCCTCGAAGGTCACGCCGAGCGCCTTGGACAGGTCGGTGGCGTAGCCCTTGGTGCGCTCCCCCGTCGCGAAGCCCGGCAGCGTGAACGCGTGGATGTCCTCGCGCGAGCGCCCGAGCCGGTCCATCGCCTGGGCGGCGACGATCAGGGCGTGGGTGGAGTCGAGGCCGCCGCTGACGCCGATCACGACCTTGGGCTGCCAGCCGCCCTCGACCGACATCGCCTGGAGCCGGCGCTCGAGCCCGGAGACCTGGATGTTGTAGGCCTCGTAGCAGTCGAGGGCCAGGCGCTCCACGTCGTCGGGGACGAACGGGAATCGGTCCACCTTGCGGCGCAGCCCGATGTCGCCGGTGGGTGGGTCGAGAGTGAACTCCACGACCTCGAACTCGCCCGGTTGCAGGCCCTCGGCGTGCCGGTTGTCGTCGAAGGAACCCTGGCGGACTCGTTCGAGGCGGATCCGGTCGAGATCGACGTCGGCGACCGACCGCCGTGGCCCCTGTGGGAACCGCTCGGACTCGGCGAGCAGGTCGCCGCACTCGTAGATCATCGTCTGGCCGTCCCACGAGAGGTCCGTGCTCGACTCTCCCT
>JBAWHI010000255.1:0-2064 GCA_049593675.1 Nocardioides sp. | reverse complement strand
GCGGCCTGATCCAGGTCGCCGACGAGCTCGACCCGGCCGGCTTCTCCTTCGAGCGCGCCCAGCAGCGCGCCACCGGGATCCTCGACACGACGCTGCGCGTCTTCGAGCTCGCTGCCGCCGACGGCGTGGCGCCGGCGACCGCCGCCGACCGGCTCGCCGAGCGGCGGATGCGTGAGGTCGGGCGGCTGCGCGGAGTGTGGCTCCCACGAGGCTGATCGTCTCGGCTCGCACGTCGGGGGCGTTGTCGCGCTCCCGGCGTGCGGGCGGCCCCGCGCAGTGCCGCCGACGCCGTTGTGGTCGACGGCAGGACTGTCAGGACCGGCAGCGCCGGAGCGCCGTCAGTCGTGAGACGACCTGAGGGTCAGTCGCGCCGCGCGGAGTAGTCCGACCACTTCTCGAGCTCTTCTGGCTCGAGCTGGTCGGTGTCGTCCTGACTGGACTCACCATGCAGCTCGTTGGCCAACGCCCCGAAGTCCGTCTCGTGGGTGCGGTACTTCAGGTCGCGTGCGACCTTGGTCTGCTTGGCTTTCGCTCGGCCGCGCCCCATAGGGTCAGCCCCCTCGCACACTCGGCCGGGGCACTGTGGCACCCGGGCTGTCTCATAGGAATTCTCGTGGGGGCAACGCTACCTGCTGGCTGGCTGTTCCCGCACATCGGTTCCCGCGATTCCGGGATTTGATGGCCCGGGCGAGCCCAGGAGCGAGCATCGGGCGGGTCGACCCGCCCGCCGGCCGGCTCACCAACCGGGGTGCTGACCGACCATCTCGACGCGCCCGCCGAGCGCGCCGCCCGCGGAGGAGTCCACGCGTACGTCGCCCGCGACCCAGGCCCGGACCCCGTGCTCGCCGAGCACCGCGATCGCCGCGTCGGCGTCGTCGGCGGCGGTGAGGGAGACCATCCCGACACCGCAGTTCAGGGTCATCTCGAGGTCGGGCTGGGAGAGGTCGCCGACCCGACGGACCAGGTCGAAGACCGGCTGCGGGGTCCAGGTGCCCCGGTCCAGCCGGGCGGTGAGCTCGACCGGGAGCACCCGCTCGAGGTTGGCGGCGAGGCCGCCGCCGGTGATGTGCGACATCGCGTGGGTGCGGGTCCGCTCGGCGAGCGCGAGGCACGCCTTGGCATAGATCCGGGTCGGCTCGAGCAGCTCCTCGCCCAGGGTGCGACCGAGCTCGTCGACGTGCCGCTCCAGCGACCACCCCGCCCCACCCGCGTCGGCGGAGCCGAGCAGCACGTGCCGGACCAGCGAGTAGCCGTTGGAGTGCAGCCCTGAGGACTCCATCGCGATCACGACGTCACCGGGACGGACCCGGCCGGGACCGAGCAGCCGGTCGGCGTCGACGACGCCGGTGGTCGAGCCGGCGACGTCGTACTCGTCCTCGCCGAGGAGGCCGGGGTGCTCGGCGGTCTCGCCGCCCAGGAGCGCGCAGCCGGCGACCACGCAGGCCTCGGCGATGCCCTTGACGATCGCGGCGATCCGCTCGGGCACGACGCGGCCGGTGGCGATGTAGTCGGTGAGGAACAGCGGCTCGGCGCCGCAGACGACCAGGTCGTCGACCAGCATGCCGACCAGGTCGAAGCCGATGGTGTCGTGCTTGTCCAGCGCCTGCGCGACGGCCACCTTGGTGCCGACCCCGTCGGCGGAGGTCGCCAGGAGCGGGCGGTCGTAGGCCTTGAGCGCGGAGGCGTCGAAGAGCCCTGCGAAGCCTCCGATCCCGCCGATCATCTCGGGCCGCTTGGCCTTGTCGATCCACACCTTCATCAGCTCGACGGCCTTGTCGCCGGCCTCGATGGAGACGCCGGCGGCGGCGTAGGCGTTCTCGGAGGTCACTCGGGGCTCCTAGCGATCAGGGCTGGCTGGCGATCGGGCGATCAGGGGTTGTTCAGGACGGGGAGCGCCTTGCCGAAGGTCGGCGCCTGGATCGAGGACTCGAGCAGGTGCTTGCCCAGCAGGCTCTCGTCCGGGAGCTCGATCGGGTAGTCACCGGTGAAGCAGGCCGTGCACAGGCCGGAGCGCGTCTGCCCGGTGGCGTCGATCATGCCCTCGAGCGAGATGTAGCCGAGGGT
>JBAWHI010000254.1:0-4330 GCA_049593675.1 Nocardioides sp. | reverse complement strand
GGGGAGCCCGGCGAGCTGCTGATCGACTCGCCGGTCGTGCCCCCGATCGTCGAGCTCGGCCGCGCCGCAGGGTGGGACCCGCTGCCGCTCAGCGTGCGCGACGCCCGCCGTCGGGCCCGGGGTCTCGCCGACCGGCTCCGCCCGCCCGAGGTCGACGCGACGGCGCCCGACGGCGCGATCGCGGTCCGCGGCCTCTCGGTACACCACGGTCGCACCATCGCGCTGCGTGCGGTCGACCTGTCCCTCGGGGGCGGCCGGGTGACCGCCCTGATGGGGCGCAACGGCGCCGGCAAGTCGTCCCTGATCTGGGCCCTCCAGGGCAGCGGCAGCCGCGCCGGTGGCCGGGTCGGCGTCGACGGCACGGACCCGGCCGACCTCTCACCGGCGCAGCGCCGGGACCTGGTCGGGCTGGTGCCTCAGAACCCGGCCGACCTGCTCTACCTGGAGACGGTCCGCGAGGAGTGCGAGGCCGCCGACGGCGGCACCGGGAGCTGCCGGGCGCTGCTCGACCGGCTGGTGCCCGGGATCCCCGACGACCAGCACCCGCGCGACCTCTCCGAGGGTCAGCGGCTGGCGCTGACGCTGGCGCTCGTGCTCGTCACCCGGCCCCGGCTGCTGCTGCTCGACGAGCCGACCCGTGGTCTGGACTACGCCGCCAAGCACGTGCTCGCCGGCATCCTGCGCGGTCTCGCCGGCGAGGGGCACGCCGTGCTGGTGGCGACCCACGACGTCGAGTTCGTCGCCCAGGCCGCCGACGACGTGGTGGTGCTCGCGGACGGCGACGTGGTCTCGTCCGGTCCGGTGCGCCGGGTGGTGGCCGAGTCGCCCTCGTTCGCGCCCCAGGTCACCAAGGTGCTCGGCCCGCCGTGGCTGCGGGTGGACGAGGTCGCCGAGCAGCTGTCGGGCCACCGGGGCGCGTCGTGACGGGCGCGAGCGCCGTACGCATCGGCCCGCGGTCCGCGCTCGTGCTCGCCGTCGCCTCGGCCGCCGGTCTGGCGATGCTCTGCTGGCCACTGCTGCTGCGGGTCTCCGACGGCTCCCGGGTCGACCCGCCGTTCCTGTTCCTGGGGTTGTTGCCCGTCGTGCTGGCCGTGGTGCTGGCCGAGCTGAGCGAGAACGGCCTCGATGCCCGAGTGCTGGCGGTCCTCGGTGTGCTCAGCGCCGTCAACGCGATCCTGCGGGGGGTCTCGCCGGGGGCGGCGGGCGTTGAACTGACCTTCTTCCTGCTGATCCTGGCCGGACGGGTCTTCGGGCCGGGGTTCGGGTTCGTGCTCGGCTGCACCTCGCTGTTCGCCTCCGCGCTGATGACCGCCGGCGTCGGTCCGTGGCTGCCCTACCAGATGCTCTGCGCCGCCTGGGTCGGCATGGGCGCCGGCCTGCTGCCCCGGCGGGTGGGAGGGCGCCGCGAGATCGCGATGCTGGCGGCGTACGGCGTCGTGTCGGCCTACCTCTTCGGCCTGCTGATGAACCTGTCCGGGTGGCCGTTCCTCATCGGCATCGTCGTGCCCGGTCACGAGGGCTCGCTGGCGTACGTCGCCGGTGCGCCGGTCTGGGAGAACCTGCGGACGTTCCTGGTCTACACCCTGCTGACGTCGACCGCCTGGGACTCCCTGCGGGCGCTCACCAACACGGTCGCGATCGTGCTGCTCGGCCCGGCGGTGCTCACGACCCTGCGACGGGCCGCCCGCCGGGCGACCGTGACCGGAGCCGTGCTCACGGATCGATGAGCAGGATCCGGTCGTCGCCCTGGCGCGGGCTGCCGCGGCCGTCCCGGTTGCTCGTGGTCACCCACAGGTCGCCGTCCGGGGTGGCGACGACGGTGCGGATCCGGCCGTAGTCGCCGACGAAGTAGTCCACCGGGCGGCTCGCCTGGTCGCCGTCCACCTCGATGCGCCACAGCCGCTCGCCGCGCAGCGAGGCCAACCAGAGGTGGCCGTCGAGGAACGCGAGGCCGGACGGGGACGCGACGTCGGTGCTCCACACGACCTGCGGGTCGGTCAGGTCGCCGTCGCCGGCGCCGTCGGAGCGGCCCTCGACCATCGGCCAGCCGTAGTTGCCGCCCTTCTCGATCAGGTTGAGCTCGTCGTAGACGTTGTCGCCGAACTCCGAGGCCCACAGCCGGTCCTCGTCGTCGAACGCGAGACCCTGCACGTTGCGGTGGCCGTAGGTCCAGATCGGCGAGTCGAACGGGTTGCCGGGCGCGGGCTCCCCGTCCGTGGTGATCCGCAGGATCTTGCCGGCCGTCGTCGACCGGTCCTGGGCGAGCTCGGGCTGCCCGATCTCACCGGTGGAGGCATAGAGGTAGCCCTCGGGCCCGAAGGCCAGTCGACCGCCGTCGTGGATGAAGCCGTTCGGGATGCCGTCGAGGACCACCTGGAAGGGGCCGAGGCGGCCGCCGACGAGGCGCGCCTTGCCGATCCGGTTGTCGTTCGCGGTGCTGGCGTAGAAGTAGAGCGTCCGGTCCTGGGCGAAGTCGGGGGAGACCGCGACCCCCAACAGCCCGGCCTCGCCCTGCGGGGCGGCCGCGTCGATGGTGCCGATCTCGCGGACGTCGTAGCCGGGGGCCTCGAGCAGCAGGACGCGGCGGCTGTCGCGCTCGGTGATGATCGCGTCGCCGTTGGGCAGGAAGGCCACCCCCCACGGGGCGGCGAGCCCGGTGGCGATCGTGTCGACCAGCTTCGGTGGGGTCTTGTCGTCCTGCTGGGCGTTGTCGCCGGGGGGCTTCGACCCCTCGGTCGTGGGCGTCTCCGACGAGGGGTCGGCCGGTTGGGGGGAGGCCGTGACGGTGTCGCCCGGCTCGGGGTCGCCGTCGCTGCTGCACGCCGTCGCCAGGGTGAGGGTCAGCGCAGCGGTGACCAGGGCGGCAGTCCGTCGCATGTCACCCGACCCTACGGAGGAACTCCAACAGCAGAGCGTGCACCTGGTCGGGGTGCTCCATCTGCAGGAAGTGCGAGCCGGGCAGCTCGTGGTAGGCGGCGTCCATCCGCTCGGCGGCGCTCGCCATGGCGCGCGCCCCCGCGAGCACGTCCCACGTGCCGGCGACGAACACCGCCGGCGCCGAGACCCGGCTCAGCCGGATCCGGGGGTGGCGGGCCGCGTGGAGGGCGATGTGGAAGTACCACTCGATCGGGGTCTGCAGGAACGCTGCGACCGCTCGACGGGCGAGGTCGGGGTCGGAGACGGGGAGCATGAAGCCGCTGTGGCTGACCACGTCGATCGCCCGGCGACCGACGGGCAGGCGCGTCGAGACGGGGGTGACCAGGCGGCCGCCGTACTTGAGGGTGCGGGCGAAGCCGACCGCGACGCCCTTGGCCACGGCTCGCGGCAGGCGCAGCGGGCCGAGCATGGTGGCGAAGGTGTCGCCCGGCACGCCGGCGACCGCGAAGAGACCGGCGACCCGCTCGGGGCTGCGGACGGCGATCTCGAACATGGTGTTGACGCCCATCGACCAGCCGACGAGCACGGCCCGGTCGATCCCGAAGTGATCGAGCACCGCGAGGCCGTCCTCGGCGAACTCCTCGATCCCGACCCGGTCGCGGTCCACCGGGCGGTCGGAGCCGCCGGTGCCGCGGTGGTTCCACGAGACGACCCGCACTCCGCAGTCGGGGTCGAGGAACGCCGGCCATGCCCAGGCGCTCGTGCCGAGGCCGTTGCAGAGCAGGACCGTGGGCCCGCAGATGGTGCCCTCCGGGTCGTTGGTCCAGGCGCGCAGCCGGGTCCCGTCGCTGGAGCGGACGTCCTGGAACTCGAGGCGCGAGGGCGTCGCGGCGGGTCCGGGGGACCCAGCGGGGGAGACCGACATGCAGACGAGTCTGCCCGCAATCGCTCCCGGGATCGCCGAGGTGTGGCTGAGTTCACCGGGCGGACAGGGGAGGGCTGCCCGACCCGGTGAGCTCAGCCGTGCGCAGCCTGGGCTGCTGCCTCCACCACCGGAGCCTCGCGAGAGGCCGCGAGGAACTCCTCGACCTCTGCGAGATCGGCACGACGTTGTGCGAGAGCGGTGGCGGCGATCATGGCGTTGCGTCGGGAGCCGAGCTGGGAGGCCACCGGCCAACGTCGCACGGCGTCGACCGGGTGGCGCAGGAGGGTGGCGACGGACATGGCTGACTCCCCGTGAAGCGATCCCGAGCAGGTGTGGCTCTCACCCTAGGAGCCGGGCCGGCGCACGGGGGTCAACGCGGTGTGACGGTTGCGTGAACTCCGGCCCGGCTCAGGGGTTCTTCTTCCGCTGGCGCGACTTCACGCTGTCGACCGCCTTGCGGATCCGCGCCTGGTTCTCGGGCTTGCGGGACTCGCTGTACACCTTCTTGGCGACGCCGGCGAGCGCCGC
>JBAWHI010000253.1:0-5080 GCA_049593675.1 Nocardioides sp. | reverse complement strand
GGTGTAGTACGCCGTCACCAGGTGGGCGACGTCGACCAGGTCCGAGGCTTCGGCGGGCTGTCCGGCGCGGGGATCGCTCATGGAGCCATCATGCCGCGTCGCGGGTTTCGGCGAACTCGCACTGCGTGGGCCCGGCCTCCGTATCATCACGTGCGGGAGACCGAGACGGGGGAGTCTGCCCATGGCCGAGGTGCAGCTCGTCCTTCACCAGGAGACGGTGGAGGACTACGTCCGCGACGCCAAGCTCGCGCTGGTGAACGCCACCGCGTACGTCGCGCTGATGGCGTCGTACGCCGCCGTCCGGATCGTCCTCGACGTGCCCTACCTGCGCGCCGCCGTCGGCCTCTACCTGGTCGCCGCTCTTGGCGCGCTGGTGGTCAAGCTGCGGGTCCTCCACGAGCGGGTCCGCTGGCTGATCGGCGCCGCGCTGGTCGGGCTGGCGGTCAACCTGGTCCTGCTCCTGGCGCTGGTCGAGGTCAACCGCGGGACCCTCTTCGCCGAGGCCGGAGCGGCCCTGGTGGCCTTCGCGACCGTGCACCTGCTCGATCGCGCTGCGCTCGCCCGTGCGTGACCTCGTCGAGGCCGTGCGCGGCGCCCGGCTGCAGCCGGGGGTGCGCCGGCTGCTCCGCTGGTGGACGGCTCGATGGCTCGTGCGCCTCGGCACCGCAGCGGTGGCGCTCGTGCTGCTGGTCGAGCTGGTGGCGGCCTGGGGGGACGGCGACCGCGAGCAGGTCACGTCCTCCGTGGCGCCTTCGAGGGAGCGGGTCGACGCGGCGATCGCCGACGCCGAGCGCTATGTCGACAGGCTCTACCGCGAGGTCGCGCCGGGCCGAGCGGTCGTCTCGGAGTACTACGGACTGCCGCTGCGCGCCCTCGTCGGCAGCCCCGGGAAGTGGGTGCGCCCGGGGGACCCCGAGCTGAGCATCACCAGCGGCGAGCAGAGCCTGCTGCGCGAGTCCTACCTGTTCGAGTACGTCCTCGACCCCGCCGCTCCCGACCCCGTCGAGCTGCTCACGGTGGTGCGGTGGGACCAGGACGACGGGTCTGCGGAGATCGAGGTGTCGCAGGTGGGCGGGGACCTCGACGAGCCGCTGTCCCTGAGCCTCGACCGTCGCCGGCTCGCCGAGCAGCGGCCGAGCAGCACCGAGCGGGTCTTCAGCACCCGGGTCGCCGGCGACGAGTACCAGCTGCTGCGCAGCCTGCGGTACACGATCCGGCACGTCACGATGATGTCGGCGGCGGCCTACGCCTTCCGCGACCGGCCGGACCGGGCTCGACCGCTGGCCGCCCTGGTGCGCGAGACGGGCTACGACCCCGAGGCCGACGTCTACTCGCCGATCTGGGGACGCGGCGAGCGGGAGCCCGATGACTTCGTGTTCGACGAGTCGGTCTATCGCGACTGCACCGATCCGGAGGTCGTGCCGTCGATGCCGGAGTCGGACGGGTTCTACCCCTACCAGTCGAAGGTGTGCACCATCCCCACGTGGGGCTACGTGGCGATGTCGCGCGAGGATCCGTTGGCGGTCCTGGCGCAGGGCCTGCACGTGCTCCAGCGCTACGGCGATCCGGAGCACGAGTACTCCGATGGCGAGCACCTGAACACGACCGTGATCGACCTCGTCACCGAGATGGAGCGGCGCTACCGCACCTGGGGCGGCATCGCCGAGTGCCTACCGGGGTCGTGCGACACGGGCGCGACCTCGACGCTGCGCACCGTGCTGTTCGGCATGATCGAGACCGAGCTCGCCTTCGGACGCGGCGACGAGGTCTCGCGCACCTATGCCGACCAGATCGCCGCCGACCTCCTCGAGCACCAGGTCGGCCAGGACGGCATCGTCCCGACGACCCGGCTCGGCGACCTCTACCGCCCGGCCCAGGCCGGCGGGTTCTTCACCCACGTGAGCAACGATCGCGCGGGTGAGCCGGACTCCTTCACCCGCAAGCAGATGAACCTGCTCGCCGACCTGCTCGACATCCGGCCCGAGTACACCGGTGAGATCACCACCAACGCCGAGACCACGCTGGTGGCCTACGCCTTCCTCGTGCACTACCGGTGCGCCCGCTTCGGCACGGACTGCGACCGACTGTCCTGAGATCCGGCGTGCCGAGGAGGCGTAGGGTGGAGATCAGCCACCGCCTCCCCCGACAGGACCTATGTCGCTCCCCGTTCTCGACGCACCTCCGTCTGACGAGCGCCCCGACAGTCCGCCCCGCCCGCGCCTCCTGGCGGTGATCCGCCGGGTCGCGCTCAGCCTGCTGATCGCCTGCGCGGTCCCCGCGGCGGTCTTCTACGCCACGTTCCGGGTCCTGGGCATCTGGCCGGCCATCGTGGCCGCGCTCGCCTGGTCCTATGGCGCGATCGGGTGGCGGGCGCTCACCGGCCGCCGTACGTCGGGCCTGCTGGTGCTGACCGCGGCCGTGCTGACCGGCCGGACGCTGATCGCGCTGGTCGCGGACAGCACGTTCCTCTACTTCCTCCAGCCGATCATCACCGACGGCCTGATCGCGCTGGCGTTCCTCGTCTCGCTGCTGAGCGCCCGGCCGATGGTCGCCCGGCTGGCCGGGGACTTCTACCCGATGGACGACGAGCTCTCGCTCCGACCGCGGGTCCGTCGGCTGTTTCGCAACCTCACGATGCTGTGGGCGGTCCTCTGCCTCGGCAAGGCGACGCTGACGTTGTGGCTGCTGCTGTCGCAGTCGCTCGAGACGTTCGTCCTCGTCAAGAGCGTGGCGATCCTCGGCATCAACGCATCGGCGATCGCGGCGACCATCGGGCTGGCCGTGCTGGTCGCGCGCAAGGAGGGCCTGCTCCTCCCGGTCCCGGTGGCCGTTCCGGCCTAGCGAGGGTCCGACGGTTCGGGCGCCGAGCACCCTACGATCGTCGGCGAGATGAGGTTCGCGCGCACGGCCGCCCTGCTGGGCTTGGCTCTCCTGTGGTGGGCCCTGGGCCCGCTCGTCCTGCTGCTCGCCGCCGGCTCGCTGTACTTCCGGCGAGTCCGTGCCTGGCTGCGTCCGACCCGCCGGGTCGTGCTCGGCTGGACCGTCGCGGTGGTGGTGGTCACGGGCCTGGCGGTGGTCGTGCCCGACGGCTGGGTGCGGATCCCCTCAGGTCCCGGGGCGATGGTCACCCCGGCGTACGTCGGCCGCCCGGCGATCGTCCCGGTCGACGGCTCGCCGGCACCGCTGGGCGAGTCGCCCCAGGTCACGACGAGGTCGTACGGCGTCGACGAGTGCCGCGAGATGGGCTTCGACGCCCCGGGCCGGGGCGTGACGCTGTGCGGCGGGAGCGCGGCGCCCGTGCTGCGGCTGCTGGACCCCGGCAGCCTGCGCCAGCTCGCGAGCAAGGAGCTGAGCCCCGGGTGCGAGCCCGTGCTGGCGGTGGCGGGCGACCGGGCGATCGTGTCGACCGACGGCGCGTCTCTCCTGGTCGTCAGCACGTCGGACGCCGAGGGCGAGCCGGACCTCACGACCTCCGCCGCCCTCGACCTCCCGGACGGGGCTGGCTGCCTCACCGGCGTCGGCGCCGACGGACGCGGCCGGGTGTGGTTCTCGAGCTCCGCCGGGCTGGTCGGGCTGGTGATCGACGGCAGGGTCCGGGTGCTCGACCTCGCCGACGAGGTCGACCGACCGCTGACGATCGCGAGCGACGCGGTCTACGTCGCCGGCGCCGACGCGCTGCACAAGGTGATCGAGACGGGCGGGCGCCCGGTCGCGGCGTGGTCGGCGACCAACGACGGCGGCGGCGAGCGCGGCAGCGCGCCGGTGGTGCTGTCGTCGGGCATGGTCGCGGTCGCCGACGTACGCGACCCGCGGCTGCAGGTCGTCGTCCACCGCGGGGACACCGGTGGGACGGTGTGCCGTGCCGAGGTCTTCGCTGACGACGAGGGCGCCACCGACGGGGGGCTGGTTCCGGCCGGCGACGGCCTGCTGGTCCTCAACTCGCACGGGTACGACGGCCCCCACTCCACACTCCTGGGCCGCACCACGACCGGTGGGGTCGCCCGAGTCGACGTCGTCGACGGCGGGTGTGCCGTCACCTGGGAGTCCGATCTCGACGCCCCGAGCGGTGCCCCAGCGGTCGCCGACGAGGTCGGGCTCGCCTACGTCTACACCAAGCGGCACAGCTGGCTCGGCGCGAACGCGTGGTACCTCACCGCCGTCGAGGTCGCCACCGGCCGTGCGGTCTGGGCGCGCCGTACCGGCCTCGGCGTGCTCCGCGACAACCACCACGGCGACGTCGCCCTCGGGCCGGACGGTGCCGTGTACGTGCCGGTCCTCGGCGGCTTCGTGCGGGTGGCCGACCGGGACTGACGCCCGAGGGAGAGCGAACGCGGCGCGGCCGAGTCGCCTCCGACCTCAGGGAGTCGTGGCCAGCGCCTCGAGCAGTCGCTCACCGAGGCCCGGGTCGCCCTCGACGCGCACCGTGCCGGGCTCGGCCGCGCAGCGGCCGCCGGCCAGCCGGATGAAGGACTCGCGGTCCATCAGCAGCCGGACCGTCGGGTCGTCGGGCGCGTCGTCGAGCCGCTCGCCGCGGCCGGCGTCGTTGACGGCGAAGGCGTAGGCCGCACTGCCCTCCATCTCCAGCACCGCACTGGTGCCGGCGGGCGCGCCGACGCGCTTGGCGAGCACGTAGCCGAGGCTCTCGGCGAGGTACTCCGCCGCGTGCCGGGCGGCCGGTGAGTCCATGCCGCCGGGCCGGTCGACCGCGCGTCGGACGTCCTGCTCGTGCATCCACACGTCGAGCGGCCGGTTGCGCAGCAACGTGCGCCAGTCCCAGGGGACGCCGCCGAAGATCGGCTCGGGCATCGCGGACCCGTCGGTGGGCGGGTCGGCGAGCAGCGCGGTGTGGCGGGCCGTGGCCGCTGCCCGGATCTCGTTGATGATCGCGTCCGGGCTGGCGTCTCGGCGGTTGACGACGCCGATCTCGGTGTAGAGGCCCATCAGGCCGGAGACGTGGTCGGGCTCGCCGACCTCCGCGGTCTCCTCGGCGCCGCCCGCGAGGATCCCCTCCAGGTGGGCGACGTGGGAGGCGACGGCACGGACGTCCCACCCGGGCAGATCGGTGGGCGTCGCCCACTCC
>JBAWHI010000252.1:0-2269 GCA_049593675.1 Nocardioides sp. | reverse complement strand
CCACTCGCCGTCCTCGTAGATCATCGGGAACGTGACGGTCCGCTGGCGAGGGGGCAGGGCGCCCTGCCAGGCGCCGCGCCGGTCGAGGTGGTTGGCGTCGGGGAGGGTCACCGTGACGTCCCGGCCGTCGTCGCGCGGGGTCGGCGGGGTGGCGTAGGTGACCGTCGCCTCCTGGGGCCGCCACGAGGCCGCCGCATCGGTGGACAGGAACTCCTCGGCGGTAGCGGTCTGGGACGGCCAGGCCTGCATCGCGTTCAAGAACCCCCGCACGACCTCGGGACGGGAGGCGCCCTCACGGGGTGGGAGCGGGACGATGAACGGCGCACCCTGACCGGACGGCGTGAGCTCGTCGGTCTCGGTCTCCACGACCGGCCCCTCCGTCGGCATGCCGGCACAGCCGGCGACCAGGGTCGCGAGCAGGAGCGCGACGATCGGCGCGAGCAACCTTCTCATCGGACCGGCTCCGAGACGTCGGTCGGCACCAGCGGGAGCGGACTGTGCCGCAGCACCCCGGCCGCCCGCCGTGGCAGCGTGAGCCGGAACTGCGCCCCCTCGCCCGGACGCCCCCAGGCCTGGAGCCAGCCGCGGTGCAGGTGGGTGTCCTCCAGGGCGATCGACAGGCCCAGGCCCGTGCCGCCGCTGGTCCGGGCACGGGCCGGGTCGGCACGCCAGAACCGGTTGAAGACCATCGACGCCTCACCGGGAGCCAGGCCGACGCCGTAGTCGCGGACCGCGATCGCCGCCGCGTGCTCGTCGCCGTCGACGTGCACCACGATCCCGTCGGGTCCGCCGGCCGCAGCGTGGTCGATGGCGTTGGTGACCAGGTTGCGGACGATGCGCTCCACCCGGCGTACGTCGGCCTCGGCCAGGCAGGCGTGGTCGGGTGCGCTGACCCGCACCTCGACACCGCGCTGGCGCGCGAGCGGGCGGGTGACGTCGACGATGCGGTGGGCGACGTCGACGAGGTTGACGTCGTCGCTCTCCAGGACGGCCGCACCGGCGTCGAAGCGACTGATCTCCAGCAGGTCGGAGAGCAGCGTCTCGAAGCGGTCGAGCTCGGTCTGCAGCAGCTCGGCCGAGCGGGCCGTGACCGGGTCGAATCCGTCGCGTGCGTCGTGGAGGACGTCGCCGGCCATCCGCACGGTCGTCAGCGGCGTGCGCAGCTCGTGGGAGACGTCCGAGACGAAGCGGCGCTGCACCCGGCTGAGCTCCTCGAGCTGACGGATCTGGCGCTGCAGGTTGCTGGCCATCTGGTTGAACGACGTCGCCAGCCGGGCCAGGTCGTCCTCGCCCGAGACCTTGAGCCGCTCCTGCAGCTGCCCGGCGGCGAGCCGCTCGGCGACCTGTCGTGCCATTCGGATCGGGGTGACGACCTGGCGGGTCACCAGCCAGGTCATCCCGGCGACCAGCACGACCAGCAGCACAGCGGCGGTCAGCAGGGCACGGGTCACCAGCGCCAGGGTCTCCTGCTCCTCGTCGAGCGGGAAGAGGTAGTAGAGCGTGTAGGTCTCGGAGTCGGCCGGCAGCTGCACCTGCGATCCGACGACGATCCCGGGCTCCTCGGTGGTCACGTCGTCCTCGGTCGTGCGGACCGTGGTGTAGGTCCACGCCGTCTCGGCGCCCGGCTCGTCGAAGTGCTCCTGCAGCGACTCGGGGACGCTGCTGGTGTCCAGGTCGGGGGTGATGTTGGCGCCACCGTCGGCGATCCGGGCCCCCGGCTCGGCCGGGCCGACCAGGACGACCGCGAAGCCCCGCGTCTCGCCGCGCTGGATGACGATGCCGGAGAGCGTCTGCTGCTGCTGGACGGCGTCACTGCCCGATGCCCGTGACGCGGCGAGGAGCTGGCGCGCGCCCGTGGTCTCGGCGTTCGCCTCCGCGACGACGGCCGCGACCCGGTGGTCGAGGAGACCCTCGCGGGTCTGCTGGAGGAGGAACCAGCCGACGATGCTGATCACCACCACCGAGAGCAGCACCGTGCTGGCCACCACCCGTGCCTGGATCGATCGGCGCCAGAAGGTCAGTCCCCGGCGGATCGACTCCGGGAGCCTGCGGGAGCCGGTCGGGGCGCGGAGGTGGAGCATGTCCGGGCCTACGAGGTCCCGGCCTTGTAGCCCACGCCCCGGACCGTCAGCACGATCTCGGGGTTCTCCGGGTCGTGCTCCACCTTCGACCGCAGCCGCTGCACGTGCACGTTCACCAGCCGCGTGTCGGCGGCGTGCCGATAGCCCCACACCTGCTCGAGGAGCACCTCGCGGGTGAACACCTGCCA
>JBAWHI010000251.1:0-11001 GCA_049593675.1 Nocardioides sp. | reverse complement strand
CCGCCGCCTCGCTCGGCGCCCTGCCGGCCGCCACCCAGCTCGTGGCGGCCACCCAGATCTCGGCCGCCTCGGCCGACCCCGACACCGAGTCCGGCGCCAGCGCCGTGTGGTGGCTCGGCAGCGGACTGCTCCTGGCAGCCGCCCTCACCCTGCTCGTCCCCGCCCGAAAGGAATCTCGATGAGCTTCACCCGTCGCCTCGCGACCCTCACTGCTCTGGGTCTGGCATCCGCCGGACTCGTCGGTGTCTCCACCGTGTCCGCGTCCGCCGCAGAGGGGGGAACCCTCCGGTGGGGGATGTCGACCTACCTGGACGAGCACCTGGGGAGCCAGACGTTCACCGACGGCGCCACCGAGTCCGAGGACGGACTCGTCACCTTCGTCGACGGCGTCGGTGACGAGGGCGCGATGCAGTTCGCCGGATCGGCGCGCTACGCCTTCGCGGTCGGAGGCGTCGAGTACTACTCCTACACCTTCTCCGACCCGACCGTGACGGTGGCGGACGGAGTGGGCACCATCGCGGCCGATGTCGCCTGGACCGCGCCGAGCGGTCCGGGCTCGGTCGCCGACATCACCCTGACCACGTTCTCGACCGAGGACGACTGGTCCGACGGCTCCCTGTCGGCAACGCCCGACTGGCTCGGGGTCGCACCCCCGGACGCCTACGGAGCGGGCAAGCCGGTCGGAGGGGCCTCCTGGGCCGTCGACTTCGTCAACGCACTCCCGTCCACCCTGCAGGGGACCTTCTACGGGAGCAGCCCGGACGCGGACTCCGACCTGAGGAAGGCCCCTGCCGCCTTCACCGCCAGCTCGGCGGGTGCGGCGCCGGCCGACCCCGCGATCGACGTGGCGACCGCGTACGCCGACAAGAAGGTCACCTTCGACGTGGCCGGCAGCGGGTTCAGCGCGGTCACCAACCCGGGCGACATGGGCGTCTACGTGGCCCTCGCCCCGGCGGCGAGGTTCCCGGAGACCGACGACTTCGAGGACCAGGACCAGCTCGTGGACGCGGAGTGGGTGACGCCCGAGCAGATGACCGACGGATCGTTCGAGGTCACCTTGGACCCGGCGAACGCGCACCTGGTGCGCGGCAAGAAGTACGCCGTGTACACCTGGCAGGCCCACGGTCACTCCAACCCGACCCAGGACACGAAAACGCCGGTCTCCCTCACCTGGAGCAAGATCGGCAAGGCCACCAAGCTCAAGGTCAGCAAGGTCGGCAAGGCGCCGCAGGCGCTCAAGGTGAACGTGGCCGGCACCAAGGCCGCCGCCGGCAAGGTGGTCGTGAAGCTGAAGAAGGGCAAGGCGACCAAGACCGCTCGCAGCACCCTGAAGAAGGGCTCGACCAAGGTCAAGCTGCCCCGGCTCGGCGCGGGCTCGTGGAAGGCGACGGTGCGCTACACCCCGGCGGATGCGGTGTTCCGGCCCTCGACGAAGAAGGTCAGCTTCCGGGTGCGCTGACCGCCCGCAGCACGAACGTCTCGACGGTCGTCGGCGGGAGGTGTCGCGGTCCCAGGCATGCATGGATCAGCGACATCGTCGCGTCGACGTCGTCGACGGCGAACGACCCGTCGGCGATGCCGGCCGCGAGGACGTCGCGCAGCACGTCCTCGACGGCGACGACGTGCTCGCGGATCGCCTGGCGCGACTCCGGGCCGAGGACGCCGTACAGCTGCGGGCCGAGGCCCATGTGGAACCGCTCGCCCTCGGCGACCTGGTGGCGCACGTACAGGCGCAGGCGGTCGCGCGGCGTCTCGGCGTCGGTGAGGACGTCGCGCAGCCGGTCGAGGTACTGCTCGGTCTCGTGGCTCGCGAACGCGACGACCACGGACTCCTTGTCGGGGAAGTGGTGGTAGATCGAGGTCCGGCCGAGCTCGGCGCGCTCGGCGATCGCCGCCATCGAGATCGCGTCGAAGCTGCGCTCGCCCATCAGCTCCGCGAACGCCTCGAAGACCCGTCGTCGCAGCTGGTCGCGGTGCTGCTGCAGCGAGTCTCCGGAGATACGAGGCACGAGGTGACCCTAGTCGAGGGCCGGCGCCCTCGGGCCCGGCCGGACGGCAGGGGAGGAGGGCTCAGCGCCCCGCGACGGGTGGCGCGCAGAGCATGGCTGCCGTCATCGCCAGCAGGTTGCCCACGAACTGCTCGGTCGGCAGCTGCGGGCGACCCGGGCTGCTCGGCTGCCGCGCCCGGTCGGCGACGGCGCGGAGGATGAAGCCCGTCACGAGCGTGAGCCGTTCGGTGCAGAGCCCGTCGTCCAGGTCGGGCATCCGCTGCTCGATCAGCTCGTAGACGGCATGGCCGCCGGTCCGGCGGAGCGCGTCGACGACCGCGGGGCCGAGCTGGTCGTACTGCTCGACGAGGTGGCCGACGATGATCAGGTAGTCGCGACCGGCCGCTCCGGTCTCGGCGAGCTCGACGGCGGGGCGGATCACGGCCTCCAGGGCGGCCGCGACGTCGTCGTCGGGAGCCGCACGCGCCAGCTCGAGCAGCTCGCCCTCACGCCGAGCCAGGAAGGTCGCCTGCTGCTCGAGGACCGCGACCAGGAGCTCCTCCCGGGAGCCGAAGTGGTAGTGCACCGCGCCCCGGTTGCGCTGGCCGGCTCGGCGGGTCACCTCGACCAGGGAGGCGGTGAAGACACCGTCCTCGGCGAACGTCTTAGTCGCAGCCTCGATGAGTGCCCGTCGGGTGTCGGCCATCAGATCCGCGGGACGACCTGTCCGAGCAGGGCGCCCATGCGGGAGGCTGCGGAGCGACCGGCCTCGAGGACCTCCTCGTGGTTCAGGGGCTGGTCGCTGATCCCGGCGGCGAGGTTGGTGACGAGGCTGATGCCCAGCACCTCCATGCCTGCCTCGCGGGCGGCGATCGCCTCCAGGGTCGTGCTCATCCCCACCAGCTGACCGCCGAGGACGCCGGCCATCCGCACCTCGGCGGGCGTCTCGTAGTGCGGGCCGGGGAACTGCACGTAGACGCCCTCGTCGAGGCTCGGGTCGACCTCGCGGCACAGCGCGCGGAGCCGGGAGCTGTAGAGATCGGTGAGGTCGACGAAGTTCGCACCCTCGATCGGGCTGCGGCCGGTGAGGTTGATGTGGTCGCTGATGAGCACCGGGGTCCCCGGCGTCCAGGACTCCTTGAGGCCGCCGCAGCCATTGGTGAGCACCACGGCTCGGCACCCGGCGCGGGCCGCCGTACGGATCCCGTGGACGACGGCGGCGACGCCCTTGCCCTCGTAGTAGTGGGTGCGGCTCAAGAACACGAGGAGCTGCTTGTCGCCCGCGTTGATGGACCGGATCCTGCCCGAGTGGCCGGCGACGGCCGCGGCCGAGAACCCCGGGAGGTCGGTCGTGCTGATCTCCGTGGTGGCCTCGCCGAGTGCGTCGACCGCGGGCAGCCAGCCCGATCCGAGTACCAGGGCGACATCGTGCTGGGCGACGCCGGTCAGCTCGGCGAGCCGGTCGGCGGCGTGGGCGGCAAGTTCGTACGGGCTCGGCTCAGTCACCCCCCGGACTCTAGTGCCGGGGTCGGGTGTCGGCCCATTCGTGCAGCGTGGAGACGGCATCGATCACCTGGGCACCGACTGCGCCGACCTGGAGCCGGTCGCAGCGTCCCACGACGTCGCCGTCGCGGTCGCCCACGGTGCGGAGGTCCTCCACCAGCCCCGCCACTTCCCGGAGCGCCCCGACCACCACTTCGGTGCCTTCGTCCGCGACCTCGAGGCAAACAACGTGGAGGCGGTCTGTCGCACCGTGGCGCCGGGATGAATCCCCGGTCGACCGGGGACTCCTGACGTTGTCGGCCGTTGCAACCCCTGGCAACGTCAGGCATCCCCTGACCAGGGTCGGCTCCGGCGTGCTTGTCCACAGCGCCGCAAAGGCCGCGATAGGGCGGCACGCCCCGCGGGAACCCTTGCGTCATGAAGAATCCTCCGCGCGAGTGGCCGTTGGACGACCCTCGCCGAACCCCGATCACACTTCGGCGCGACTACGTCGCCGACGGCTACAACGACCGCGCGCTGGCTCGCCTCGTGGCCGACGGGGTGCTGGCCAAGCCGCGACGTGGCGCCTACGTCGCCGGATCCGTGTGGCGCGACCTCGACGAGGACGGCCGGCACGCCGTCCAGGCTCGCGCAGTCGTGGCGCAGGCCGGGACCGAGCTCGTGCTGTCACACGTCAGCGGGCTCGTCGAGTACGGCGCCCCGACGTGGGGGATGTCTCTCGACGACGTGCACGTCACGCGCCGGGACCGTCGAGCCGGTCGACGCGAGGCCGGCGTCTGCCAGCACCGCGGCGTCCTGCAGAAGTCGGACGTCGTGCAGCGCAACGGCGTCGCCGTCGTCGCCCCCGCCAGGCTCGCCCTCGAGACGACCACGGCTGCCGACGCCGAGGTCGCCCTGGGCGTCGTCAACCACCTCCTTCACCACCGGTTCACGACGCTGCCGGATCTCGAGGAGCGCTACCAGGGGATGGCCATGTGGCCGCGGACTCTCACCACCGACCTCGTCCTGCGCCTTGCCGATCCTCGGATCGAGTCGCTCGGTGAGTCGCGCTGTATGCACCTGTTCTTCCGGCGAGGGCTTCCGGCCCCCGTGCCGCAGTACGAGGTCAAGGACCCGTCCGGATCTGTGGTCGCGCGCGTCGACTTCGCCTGGCCCGAGCTCGGGGTCTTCGTCGAGTTCGACGGGTTGGTCAAGTACGAGAAGCTCCTCAAGCCCGGCCAGCGGGCGAGCGATGTCGTCGTGGCCGAGAAGGCGCGCGAGGATCTCGTCCGCCGGATCACCGGGTGGAGGTGCATCCGACTGACCTGGGCCGCCCTCGAGCGCCCTGATCGCACGGCGGCCATGCTCCACCGCTACCTGAGCCGCGTCGCCTGAGTCGGGCGTCCACGTCGGGGCCCGCGTCGGTCCGCCCGAGCCGGCTCGCCGGCCTGTCAGGCGTTCCCTGACGTTGTCAGGCGTTGCAACCCCTGACAACGTCAGGTTTCCCCGGTCAGCCGGGGACTCATCCCGGCGAGCGGACCTACAGCCCGGTCGAACGACAGGGGCGCTGACGCAGGGAGGCGACGTAGTCGGCGGGGGCGTCGGCGGCCTCGGCGGCATCGGCGAGGATGCCGAGGTACGACGCCGACGGCAGGCCGCCCTCGTAGGCGTCGAGGACGTAGATCCACACCACCAGGGACCCGGTGAGGGTCGCGACCCGGACGCGGGTCTTGCGGTAGAGGCCCAGGTCGGCGCCCTCCCACCCGTCGAGGGCGAGCTCGTCCTCGGCGGTGACGTCGTAGACCGCGACGAAGACCTGCTCGATCGGGTCCTCGACGATCGTCGAGAGCGCACCGTCCCAGCCGTGCTCCTCGCCGCCGAAGGTGAGGCGCCAGCCCTGGAGCCACCCGGTGGTCGACAGGGGGGAGTGCGGGCAGCGCTCGCCCATGCGCGCCGGATCGAGGTTGGTCCCGTAGGCGGCGTACAGCGTCATCGGAGCCCGAGCGGCCGGGACTGGTAGGTCACGCCACGAACACTAACGACTCCGGTCCCGGATTGAGGGTGGGCCGGCTCACGTCAGTAGGCTGGGCTGCGTGACCACGCACTTCAACGTCCTCGTCCTCGGCGCTGGCCCCGGTGGCTACGTCGCCGCCATTCGCGCAGCCCAGCTCGGCCAGTCGGTCGCGGTGATCGAGGAGAAGTACTGGGGCGGTGTCTGTCTCAACGTCGGGTGCATCCCCTCCAAGGCGCTGCTCCGCAACGCGGAGATCGCGCACATCATCACGAAGGAGAAGGACACCTTCGGGATCAGTGGCGACGCCTCCATGGACTTCGGCACCACCCACAAGCGCAGCCGCGGCGTCGCGGAGGCCAGCGCCAAGGGTGTCCACTACCTGATGAAGAAGAACAAGATCACCGAGATCGACGGGTGGGGCACGATCAAGGGCGCCGGCGAGGTGGAGGTCGAGAAGGACGGTCAGAAGACCTCCTACACCTGCGACAACCTCATCATCGCCACGGGTGCCACGGTCCGGATGCTGCCCGGCATGAGCGCCAGCGAGAACGTCGTCACCTACGAGGAGCAGATCCTCGACGCCGAGCTCCCGACGAGCGTCATCATCGGCGGGTCGGGCGCGATCGGCGTCGAGTTCGCCTACGTGATGGCGAATTTCGGTGTCGACGTCACGATCGTGGAGTTCCTGGACCGGATGGTCCCGACGGAGGACGCCGACGTCTCCAAGGAGCTGCTCAAGCAGTACAAGAAGCTCGGCGTCAAGGTCATGCTCTCCACCAAGGTCGAGAAGGTCGAGGACACCGGCGACGGCGTCAAGGTCACCGTCAGCCCCGCGGACGGTGGCGACAGCCAGGTGCTCGAGGCCGACCGGATGCTGGCGGCGTTCGGCTTCGCCCCGCGCGTCGAGGGCTTCGGCCTGGAGAACGCCGGGGTCCAGGTCTCCGACCGCGGCGCGATCGAGGTCGACGCACGCGGTCGCACGAACGTCGACGGGGTCTACGCGATCGGCGACGTGACCGGCAAGCTGATGCTGGCCCACACCGCCGAGGCGATGGGCGTCGTGGCCGCCGAGACGATCGCGGACGCCGAGACCGTCGAGATCAACTTCGACATGATCCCGCGCGCGACGTTCTGCCAGCCGCAGATCGCGTCCTTCGGCTACTCCGAGGCCCAGGCCAAGGAGAAGGGGTACGACGTGAAGGTGTCGTCGTTCCCGTTCTCGGCGAACGGCAAGGCCCGTGGCATGGCCGAGGGCGTCGGGTTCGTGAAGATCGTGGCCGACGCGGAGTACAACGAGATCATCGGCGCGCACATGATCGGTCCCGAGGTCACCGAGCTCCTGCCGGCTCTGACGCTGGCCCAGCAGTGGGACCTCACCGCCGACGAGGTGGCCCGCAACGTCTTCGCCCACCCGACGCTGTCCGAGGCGATGAAGGAAGCCGTCGAGGGCATCGCCGGCCACATGATCAACCTGTGACGGTCCCGACCGACTCGATCACCGGAGGGTTCGCATGACCGAACGCGTCGTCATCATCGGCGGAGGGCCCGGTGGCTACGAGGCAGCCCACGTGGCTGCTCAGCTCGGAGCCGAGGTCACGGTCGTCGACAGCGACGGAGTCGGCGGGTCCGCGGTCCTCACCGACTGCGTGCCGAGCAAGACCCTGATCGCCACGGCCGAGGTCATGAGCGACCTCTCCGGGGCCGCCGAGCTCGGCGTCGAGTTCCAGGACGCCGTCGGCGACGCCGCGACCGCGATCCGGGTCGACCTCGAGCGGCTCAACGCCCGGGTGAAGGCTCTCGCGACCAGTCAGTCGGAGGACATCGAGCGCCGGCTCACCCGAGACGGCGTCACGGTCGTCAAGGGGCGGGCCCGGCTCGACGGCCCCAACCGCGTCGTCATCCGCCACGCCGACGGTCGCGAGGAGACCCGCGACGCCGACGCCGTCCTCGTCGCCACGGGCGCCGCGCCCCGCACCCTGCCGACCGCCCAGCCCGACGGGGAGCGGATCCTCACCTGGGAGCAGGTCTACGACCTCACCGAGACGCCGACCGAGCTGATCGTCGTCGGCTCGGGCGTGACCGGCGCCGAGTTCGCGAGCGCCTATCTCAATCTCGGCATCCCGGTGACGCTGGTGTCCAGCCGCGACCGGGTGCTGCCCGGCGAGGACGCCGACGCCGCCAAGGTGCTGGAGGACGTGCTCACCCGACGTGGCATGACCGTGCTGTCCCGGTCGCGCATGGAGTCGGTCACCCGCGACGGCGACGTCGTCACCGTGACGCTCACCGACGGTCGCACCGTCCAGGGCTCGCACTGCATCCTGGCGCTCGGGTCGGTCCCGAAGACCGACGACCTCGGGCTCGAGGACGCCGGGGTGATCCTGAAGGACGGCGGCTTCGTCTACGTCGACCGGGTCTCGCGGACCTCGGCCCGCGGCGTGTACGCCGCCGGCGACTGCACCGGTGTCCTGATGCTCGCCAGCGTCGCGGCGATGCAGGGGCGGATCGCGATGTGGCACTTCCTCGGCGACACCGTGCACCCGCTCGACCTCAAGAAGGTCTCGTCCAACGTCTTCACGGCTCCGGAGATCGCCACGGTCGGCTGGTCGCAGCAGGCCGTCGACGACGGCGAGATGCAGGCGGAGGTCGTGACGCTGCCGATGTCGGGCAACCCGCGCGCGAAGATGCAGGGCGTCCGGGACGGCTTCGTGAAGCTGATCTGCCGCCCCGGCACCGGCATCGTCGTGGGCGGCGTGGTCGTCGGTCCGCGGGCCAGCGAGCTGATCCACCCGGTCTCGATCGCGGTGGCGGAGTCGCTGACGGCCGACCAGCTGGCCCAGGCGTTTACGGTGTACCCGTCGATGAGTGGCTCGATCGCGGAGGCCGCTCGCCGGCTGCACCGCATCTGACTCAACTCTCGGGGGAAGCATGTCTCGACGCCTCGCCGTCCTCGTCGCTGCGCTCGTCGCCGTCGCGGCGACCGCAGGGCCCGCCCATGCCGCCGACGACGCCTGGGACATCCCGGACGGCGCGCGGATCACGATCGAGGGCCACGGACACGGGCACGGGCGCGGGATGTCGCAGTACGGCGCGAAGCGCGCCGCCGAGCTCGGCACGGGCTACCGCACGATCATGAAGCACTACTACCCGGGCACGTCGCGAGGGAAGGCGCCGGGCTCGGTCCGGATCTGGATCACCCGGGGCGACCTCGACAACGCGGTCCAGGTCCGACCGCGCAACGCTCTGACGGCGCGCAAGGTCGGCGGGGGGCCGTCATGGCGCCTCGCGAAGGCCCAGCCGCGCGCGAAGCGGTGGCGGATCGTCCCGAAGGGCGACGCCCGCAGCGTCCTGCAGTTCCGCAAGGGTGGTTGGCGGCACTTCCGCACGGTCCGGGGCCTGCTGGAGTTCACCGCCCAGGGCCGGCCGATCACCCTCGACACCCAGGGCGGCCGCTCGGCGACCTACCGCGGCGTCCTCCGCTCGGTGCCGTCGTCGCCCGGCAACCGTCTGACGGTCAACAGGCTGTCGCTGGAGTCCTACCTGCGCGGTGTCGTCCCGAAGGAGTCGATCGCCTCGGCGTGGCCCCAGCAGGCGCTGCGGGCGCAGGCGGTCGCTGCGCGCAGCTATGCGGCGTACCACCGTGCCCAGCGCAGGGAGAAGGTCTTCGACCTCGACGACAGCGAGTCGTCCCAGGTCTACGGCGGCTCGGGTGCCGAGCACGCGGCCACCGACCGGGCGGTGCGGGGGACCAAGGCCGAGATCCGGACGTACGACGGCGAGCCCGCGTTCACCGAGTTCACCGCCAGCAGCGGCGGGTGGACGGTGGCCGGCGACCATCCCTACCTGGTCGCGCAGGAGGACAGGTGGGACGACCGGAGGGATCCCAACCACCAGTGGCAGGTGCCGTTCACCGACGGCGAGCTCGAGGACGCCTGGCCTGCCCTGGGGGACCTCTCGCGCATCGAGATCGCCGGCCGCGACGGTCATGGTGAGTGGGGTGGTCGGGCCGGCTCGGTGACCCTGACCGGCAGCGACGCGACCCTCAGCCTGACGGGGACGGCGTTCTACCAGAGGCTCGGACTCCGCTCGTCCTGGCTCACCCTGCACGTCCGCTGATCTAGGATCGGGCCGGTGCGCGCACTCCCGATCCTGTCGACCGCGGCGCTCGCCCTGGCGGTGAGTGCCGGTCCCGCGCACGCCGCGGACTCGTGGACCGTCCCGAGCGACGCGGTCATCACGATCAAGGGACACGGCTACGGCCACGGTCACGGCATGTCGCAGTACGGTGCCGAGGGCGCGGCACGCGACGGACTGACCCACCGCCAGATCGTCACGTTCTACTACCCCGGGACGACCTGGGGGAAGGCCGGCGGTCGGGTGACGGTGATGATCAGCGCCGACACGACCGACGACCTGGTGGTCGATGCGCGGCGGGGCCTCACCCTGCGTGACACCGCGGCGGGCGAGGCTCGCGCGCTCCCGGACAACGGTGCGGTGCGGTGGAAGGTCGCGCGCGCCAAGAAGGGGGGCAACCGGGTGGTGTACCGGACCCGTCCGGCGGGGCGCTGGCAGCTGTGGGAGCGCCTGGAGGGTCACGGCGAGTTCGCCGCGGGCGGTGCGCCGATCACCCTCATCACCCCCGGAGGCGAGCGCTCCTACCGCGGACGCCTCCGCGTCGACGTCACGTCCTCGGGGGAGCGGGTGACGGTCAACCAGCTCAGCCTCGACAACTACCTCAAGGGCGTCGTGCCGCTGGAGATCCCGGCGCTGTGGAGCACCGAGGCGGTCCGCGCGCAGTCCGTGGCGGCCCGCACCTACGCGGCGTACGAGCGCCGCCACCCGAAGTCCTCGGCCTACCAGCTCTGTGACACGAGCTCCTGCCAGGTCTACGGGGGGTACGACGCCGAGCACTCCGCCTCGAACCAGGCCGTCCGGGCGACGGCCCGGCAGGTGCTGCTCAGCGGGGGCAAGCCCGCGTTCACCCAGTTCGGGTCGAGCAGCGGCGGCTGGACCTCGGCGGGCTCGGTGCCCTACCTCCCGGCCCAGCGCGACCCCTACGACGACTGGGCGGGCAACCCGGTCCACGACTGGCGCACGACGGTCTCCGACAACGCGGTCGAGGCCAGGTGGCCGGGTGTCGGCGACCTGCGCCGGATCGTCGTGAACAGCCGAGACGGCAACGGCCAGTGGGGTGGCCGGGTCCGCTCGATGACGCTGATCGGCTCCGCCGGCCGGGTCCAGGTCTCCGGCGACACCTTCCGCTCGGCGCTGGGGCTGCGGTCGACCTGGGTGACGTTCAAGGTGCGCTGAGCGCCCCTCGCCGGCCCGTCGTCGGTCACCGGGGGGTCTGCGCCAGTCGTAGCACCGGCCGCAGCGCCAGCCCCGCGACCAGGGCCCAGAAGGCCGCGCCGACTCCGAGCACGCTGATGCCGGACGCCGCCACCAGGAAGCAGACCGCGGCCGCCTCCCGATCACCCTCGTCCGCGAGGGCACCGGCGAGGGCGGTGCCGAACGTCCCGA